>JANPNF010000022.1:0-3017 GCA_031427315.1 Burkholderiales bacterium
CCTCGGCGCCCTGCGCCAGCACCCGCCCACGCCGCTGCGCGCGCTGTCCGGCGCGCTGGGCTTGGTCTCGCGCGCCTACGTCGACGAGCAGGCCGGCACCCTGATCACCGTTGTGCGCACGCGCGGCGTGGTCGACCACATTGCCGAGATCGACCTGCGCACCGGTGCCGCGCGCACCTTGGACCGAGGTGCAGGGCGCAACGGTGTACGACGTCACCTCGCTGGCCTGGGACCCGAAGCACAAGCGCGTGTTCTTCACCACCGACAACCAGGGCCTGCGCAACCTGTGGGCGGTGGAAACCGACACCGGCCAGCGCACCGCGCTGCTGACCGAGGCGCGCATCGGCGAGGTTGCTTTCGTGCCCGGCGATGGCTCGCTGCTGGGCGTACGCCACGAGGCCGGGCTCGCGTCGCTGGTGCGCATCCCATTCCCCTATCGCGACTGGGAGACGCTGCACATCTTCGACTACGGCACGGTACCGCGCGACCTGGATGTCTCGCCCGACGGCACGCTCCTGGCCGCCTCGGTGTCAGACACCGGCGGCAACCAGTTCGTGCAGGTGTTCGACATCGGCCGCCTGCGTGCAGGAAACGTAGAGTCGGTAGCCCGGTTCAGCTTCGGACAGGCCGCGCTTGAGTGCTTCGTGTTCGCGATGGACGGGCGTTACCTCTACGGCAGCGCCTTCTACACCGGCGTGTCCAAAATTTTCGCGCTGAACTGGCGACCGGCCGCATCGAGGCGGTAAGCAACGCCGAGACCGGCCTGTTTCGGCCGATCCCGCGACCGGACGGTTCTCTCGTCGCGTTCGAGTACACCGGGCAGGGCTTCAGGCCGGTGGCACTGCAGCCGCAGCCAGCAGCCGCACTCGGCACAATCCGCTTCCTGGGGGCCGAAGTGGTGCAGCGCCATCCGGTGGTGACGACGTGGCAGGTGCCGGCCGCGAGCACGGCCGACCCGGCATCGCTGGTGCGCCAGCGCGGCCCCTACCACTCGACCGAACATCTGCAGCTGACCAACGCCTACCCGGTGCTGTTCAGCTACCGCGAGACAGCCGGCGTGGGCTGGCGAGCCAACATCGCCGATCCACTGACGCTCACGCAGATCGGCCTGCTGGCCGCAGTGACGCCGGGGCAGGGCCTACAGGCCGACGAGCGCCTGCACCTTGAAGTGACCGCGCGCCACCTAGGCTGGAGCGCCAGCCTGGCCTGGAACCGTGGCAGCTTTTACGACCTGTTCAGGCCCGCGCTGCGCGGCACGCGCGGCTTTAAGGCGACGCTGGGCCGCGACGCGATGCTGCTGTAAGAATCGACTCGGCGGCTGGAGGCGCGCAGCAAGCTGGCCTGGTACACCGGCCTGGAGCCGCTGCCGGGTGCGCAGAACGCGGCTGCCACCAGAAGCCGGCTGCTGGTGGCGGAGAGCGGGCTGTACGACTCGGACCTGCGCCGCTCGCTGGGTGCAGTGGGCGACGAGAAGGGCGTGTCGGCCTCGGCTGCCATCACGCTGGCGCGCACCGCGGGCCGGGTGGTGACGCAGCCGGTGCTGCGGCTGGACGCGGGCGTGCCGCTCGGCGGGTGGCGGCATGCATCGCTGTGGTCGCGTACTGCGGCGGGCGGCACGGCGGGCACCGACACGCTGGCCGTCTCGCGTCACTACTTCGGTGCCTTCGGCAACAACCGAGTCGACGACGGCACGGTGCAGCGCTACCGCGAGCCGGGCTCGCTGCCGGGCTTCGAGATCGACGAGGTGTCGGCGCGCAGTTATGTGCGGCAGATGCTGGAGCTGAACCTGCCGCCCACGGTGTTTCAGTCGCTTGGACGGCCCGGCCTGTACCTGCAGTCGATGCGGACGGTGGTGTTTGCGGCCGGGCTGTGGACCGAGCCCCCCAACATGAAAGAGCGAAAGTGACGGCTTGAAGGGAAACCGACCGCCCGCAACAGGCACCAAACCGCCTAAATCACATCGCGAATCAGGGAGTTACAGGCACTTTTCCGCCAGCACTGACTGTGGACGCGGCCAGCAGAAACTTTGAACTCCAACAGCGGGATGCTCAGATCGCACAGCAAAACCTGTGGCATGCATCGCTGGCCACCACGACGGCCTACGTCAGAACTGAAAAACGGCGGCAAATGAAGGCGGTTGAGGCGTTCTGGAGGCAATAGATCGGCTCAAGCGCTTGAAAGTGCTCGCCACGCGAATGCCTCGAGCCGCAACGAGGACGCATCGTGCTCAAACCGACCCACCAGGCCAAGCGCGCAATCGCGGTTTCAACGCGGCGTGACGTGACGTGACGTGACGCAAGGTTGAATCGCGAGGGGAGTTGGACATGTAAGACTTCTTTACTTGCGCGGGTCAGCGCAGTACGCATTCGAGGGGGTGGGTGTGTATTACCCCCCCGGTTCGCGGGTGGTGCCGGGAAATCGCCCCATGTATAAACGCGGTAGTCGAGCAAATAGTCCTTTTGTCGACCCTTGCCACCAACCTGAAAGCATCATGAAAACTTCCAAAATCCTCCTCGCCGCTGCCGCCTTGTGCGCAGCAATGGGCGCAAACGCAGCAGTCCTCGGTCAAGCCGTCGGCTCGAGTTCTGGCACCTTCCTGCAATTGTCGAGCGCCGGCCTGAGTGGCGGAGCTGTCGCCATGCTGGCGGGCGGCACCACCTACACGAACGACCAGCCGTTCGCCGACATTCCGAAGGGCGGCGTTTTCGGCGGCACTTTCCTGGCTGCCGGCCCGACCTCGGGTGCACCGGCCGTATTGTCGTTCCTGAATGGCGGCGTCAGCTTCATCAGCTTCCTGTGGGGTTCGCCGGACGTGTACAACAAGTTGACGGTGACCAGCACCGGTGGCGGATCGCCCCAAACCTTCGACAGCACGAACATCATGTTCGCGTCGACCAGCGGCAACCAGGCTTACTCGCAGTACGTGCAGTTCACGGGCTTGAACGGCGCCAAAATCACGGAGCTGAGCTTCAACAACGTACCGGCGACCGACGCATTCGAATCCGCTAACTTCAGCA
>JANPNF010000023.1:0-18209 GCA_031427315.1 Burkholderiales bacterium
AGCGGGTGTCCTTGGTGGCGCTGTCGAGCCGGTATTCGGGGATGAAGACCAGATCGTGCTGCTTGCCCCAGCCCTTGAGCAAATCCTTGAAGGCTTCGCGCACCACCGATTCTCGGTGCGTGCCGCCTACTTTCTTCAGCACATCGAGCTGGGCGAGATACTGGTTAATCAGGACTTGGCTCATGAGCCCGCGGCACAGTGGGTGGAAGCAGTGAATTGCAACACACCGTTTTCAGTGCCAGTGAGGCGCCGCGCGCGAGGCTTGGTGCGCCCGGCTGGGATCGAACCAGCAACCCCTGCCTTCGGAGGGCAGTACTCTATCCATTGAGCTACGGACGCAACGCTCTCGATTGTAGAGGGCGCTCCGTCACGATTCCGCTTCGCAAGCCCGGTGGCGATGCCCTGCGGTCGTTGGCCGCTCACCCCCCGCTTTATACTTATTGCCTGTGTTGATGCGCGCCCGCTGTGGGTCGCGTCGCCGGAGCTCCAGCGGCTTCGAGCCGCCCCGACGGCGCGCACAAATCCGATTTGCATTCCAGCATCACCCCGCGAGCCGAGGAATTCATGAGCGACGCCAGCCACTCCCACGACGAAGAAAACCACGAAGGACCGATCAAGACGCCCAAGCAGTTGCTCGTCACGATCTTCCTGTCCTTCGTTGTCCCGGTGATCGCGATCGTGATGCTGGCCAGCTATGTGACCGACGACAAGCGGCCAGCGGCGGGCAGCGATGGCCTGACGCCCGAGGCGATCGCCCGCCGCATTGCTCCGGTGGGCGCTGTCACCGTCAAAGACGTGGCCAACCCGGCATCGTGGAAAACCGGCGAACAGGTGTATGCCGCGCAGTGCACGGCCTGCCATTCAGCCGGTTTGGCGGGTGCGCCGAAGTTCGGTGATGCCGCCGCCTGGGCGCCACGCATTGCGCAGGGGTATGACGTGTTGCTGACCAGTGCGCTGAAAGGCAAGAACGCCATGAGCGCCCAAGGCGGTGGTGATTTCAGCGACATCGAGATCGGCCGTGCGGTTGTCTATATGGCCAACAAGGGCGGCGCGAGCTTGCCTGAGCCCGCCGCACCCGCTGCGCCGACCGCTGAAGCGGTTCCTGCCGCGCCGGCTGCCGTAGCCTCGCCTGCTGCGTCTGCCCAGCCGGTGGCCGTGGCCGCGGCCCCCGTGCCTGTCGAGGCGAAGGCAGCGCAACCGGTGGCTGCCGTGGTGGTCGCCGCGGCTGTGGTACCCGTTGCCGTAGCGACCAACGCGGCGCCAGCGCTGTACACCCAGGCGTGCTCGGTGTGCCACAGCGTCGGCATTGCAGGTGCACCGAAGTTTGGCGACAAGGCCGCGTGGGCGCCGCGCCTGGCGCAGGGCATCGACGGGCTGACGGCGAGCGCCATCAAGGGCAAGAACTCGATGCCGCCGCGCGGTGGCTCGCAAGGCAGCGATGCCGACATCAAGGCCGTGGTGACCTACATGGTCAACGCCGTGAAGTGAGCGCCGAATCGACGATTGAAAAGCCGACCTGCGGGTCGGCTTTTTCATGTCCGGTTTTTACGGCAGCTGAGCCGCCGCCCCCGATGCCGGGCTCAGCCTGAATCGGAAGCGAGTGGGCAGGTCGGCGAAGCGCACGTCGCCGACCTGCCACAGCCCTTGCTCAATCGCATCGGCGGCGGTTTCCATGTCCAGCGTGTGCACCAGGCCCAGGCCGAGGTCAGTGCCGAGGAACAAGCGTCCGTGCTCGTCGAGCCAGGCCGAGTGAAACACCGCCGCGAGGCCACTGTGGCTGTGCAGCGTGACGCCGCTGTCTGCCGGGAGGCGCTGCAGCCGCCACACCCACGGCGCGGCTTCCAGCTCAACGTAGACCCGCTGCGGCCCGTTCTGGAAGTACCAGGCGCCGGCCTCGTCGCAGGCGTAATTGCGCTCGATGAATTCGCGCAGCCCAACGTGTTCGAGGCGGCTGCCCTTGGCCTGTGGAAAGCGGCCTGCAGCCTGCACGCTGTCGTCGCGCAGGTACCAGTCGCCGCGCGCGTCGAGCCCCAGCCAGCCGCGGCAGTGCGGCACGTTCGGCCATTTCGCGAGCGCCGCGGCAACGATGTCGTCCATGGCCGATGGTCGTTGATTCAGCCGCTGCGCGCGTGCAGCCAGCCGATCACCTGCTCGGGCATGGCGTTCAATCGCCCAGGGAACGGGCCGCTGGCAAATCCGGCATGGCCGCCTTGCGCCGGCTGCCACAGCGTCACGTGGCGGCCGACCTCGTGCGGGCGGGGTAGCGAGGCGGCAGGCACGAACGGGTCGTTGCGTGCGTTGAGCACCAGGGCCGGGATGCAGATGCGGTGCAGGTGCGGCTTGGCCGAGCCGCGTTGCCAGTAGTCGTCGGTGTCGCGAAAGCCGTGCACCGGTGCGGTGTAGAGGTTGTCGAAGTTGTAGAGATCGGTGGCGGCCAGCATCTTGTGGCGGTCGAACAGGCCCGGATGGGTGTGCAGCTTCAACAGCGTTTTGGGACGCAGCGAGCGCATGAACATCCGGGTGTAGACCGCGCGGTTGAAGCCGCGGCCGATCGCATGCCCACCTGCAGCGAGGTCGATCGGTGACGACACCGCGGCCACCGCGCCGACCGTGCCCGCAGCGGTTTCGCCGGCCTCTTCGGCCCAGCGCAATAAGGCATTGCCGCCGAGTGATATGCCCACCGCCAGCCGGGGCCCGGCGTGCAGCGCGCGGAAGCGATCGAGGATCCAGCCGATCTCTTCGAAATCGCCCGAGTGGTAGGCGCGTGCGGTCAGGTTGGGCTCGCCCGAACAGCCGCGGAAGTGCGGCACCGCGTAGCGCCAGCCCAGCCGTTGTGCTGCTTGCGCATAGGCACGTGCATAGTGGCTGGCCGACGAGCCTTCGAGGCCGTGGAACAAGATCAGCAGCGGTGTCGCTGCATCGCTCGCGCTGGTCTCAGGTTCGAGCCAGTCGACATCGATGAAGTCGGCGTCGGGTGTGACCCAACGCTCCCGCTGGTAGCGCGGTGTGGCGCCGTCGATCCGCTTGCACACCAGCGCCGGCCAGATCGACTGCAGGTTGCCACCGACAGCGCCGTCGCCCAGCAGCCAGGCGGGCGAGCGGGGCAGCGCACCGTTGGCTGTCAATGCAGCACGGCAGTCGATTCGAGGACTTCGTGTGCCTCGCGTGCGGTGCCCGGGCTGGCGTGGTGGGCGACGATCCGCCAGCCCAGCGCCGTTTTCATGTAGACATTGGTCGCGATGACCCAGGCCGATTGGCGTCCCTTGTCGGTTTGCACCTGCACACGTTCGAGCACGCTGTGCACGGCGCTGAAGTGGGAGTCGACGCGCCGCACCTTCTCAGGGTGCACATCAAGCGGGCCTTTTGAGAAGATGCCCGCGAAGCTCTCGCGTATCACGCCCACACCGATCAGCCGCGGGCCGCCGGGGTGCACGCAGGCGACGTCGTCCTCATCGCTCCACACCGCCATGAAGCGATCCAGATCGGCGCGCTGCATCGACTCATAAAACTGCTGCTCTGCTTCATCGGGCGAGGACAACGCCATCACCGGGGTTTTCGGGGTGTTCATTGCGCCTTCCTCTTCAGCATGCAAGCTGAAAGATTCGACTCAGCCAAACGACATTTGATTGTACGTAGCCCCTAGAATCCGCTCGCTCATGCCCACCACCACCCCCGACTGGCCCGAAAAAAGCCGCGATTTGTCGCGACTGCTCTCACGAGCAGGCCTGGGCGATCGTGCGGCGTTTGCCACACTCTACGAGCGCACCAGCTCGCATCTGTACGCGGTGGTACTGCGTATCAATCGGGATCGCGGGCAGGCAGAAGATGTGCTTCAAGAGGTGTATGTCAATGTCTGGCGTGCCGCGCGGACCTTCGATGCAGCGCAAAGCCAACCCTTGACCTGGTTGACCAGCATTGCCCGAAACCGCGCGATCGACAGCTTGCGGCGTGCAGCCACGCAGCCGCAGGTTCGCATCAGCCACACCTCGGACGAAGAAGACAGCGACGTGTACGACAACCTAGCCGACCCCGCTTTGGGGCCGCTCGAAATGCTCAGCCAGGCCTCCGATGCGCGCGCACTGTCGCACTGCATGGACGGCCTGAGTGCGCAGCAGCGGCAGAGCGTGGCACTGGCGTTCTACGACGGGCTCACGCACGCCGAAGTGGCCAGCCACCTCGGCCAGCCGCTGGGCACGGTGAAGTCGTGGGTGCGTCGCGCCCTGGCCGCGCTGAAGGTTTGCCTGGATCAGGCGAGCGTGCGCGACGAACGAGACGTCGAGGTGGTGCGCTGACATGGATTACAGCCGTCCCGAACTCGCTGACCGAATCGCCGCCGACTACGTCTGCGGCACACTGCGCGGTGCCGCACGGCGCCGTGTTGAGCAGCTGCTGCCCGCGCATTCGGTATTGCGTGAAGCGGTCAAACGCTGGGAGGCGGGTTTGATGCCGCTGACCGCCAACGTGGCGCCGCAAAAGCCGTCGCCCGCCGTGTGGCAGCGCATTGTTTCGCGCATCGGTGGCGCGCCTGTTGTGGCGGCCGACACGCCGTGGTGGTCGAACCTGTCGCTGCTGCGCACGCTGTCCTTCCTGTCGGTGGTGGCGGTGGTCGGCCTATCAGCTTGGGTGTCGAATCCGCCGCCAGCGCAGCCGCCGCTGATTGTGGTGCTGAACTCGACCACGCCAACCGATGCCTTGCCGGTCGGCACCACGGTGCCGCCGGCCATCATTGCCAGCATCAGCGGCGACCGCAAGGCCGTGGTGACGCGCACCTTGGCGAATGTCAGTGTCAATTCCGATCGCACGCTGGAGCTGTGGGCCGTGCCCGGCACTGGCTCGCCGCGTTCGCTGGGCCTGATCGCAGCGTCAGGCGCCAGCGTGGTCAAGCAGAGCAAGGTGCCGCTTGGCACCGCGGCACTGGCCGTCAGCCTGGAACCTGCTGGTGGCTCGACCACCGGTGCGCCGACCGGGCCCGTGCTCTACGTCGGCAAACTGGCGCTTTGATCGCTCGCCTCCGGGGTGGGGGCGTCGGGCAGGAATACGTTGAAGGTTGAGCCCGTGCCGAGGGTGCTTTCAACGTCTAGGCGACCGGCCATCAGCTGAATCAAGCCGCGCGTCACTGCCAAGCCGATGCCCGTGCCCTCGATCACGCTGTGTCGGTGGTCGAGGCGGTTGAACGGCTCGCCGAGGGCGGGCAACTGGGCTTTGGCGATGCCGACACCGGTGTCGACAACCTGCACCTGCACCCCGTCGGCCACGGGGTGCGCCCGCACCTGCACCGTGCCCTGCGGCCGGTTGTATTTGATGGCGTTGCAAACCAGGTTCAGCACCACCTGGCGCAGGCGTGTCGCGTCGGCATGCACCGTGAGTGAAGCAGGCGCTTCGATCGGCAGCAGCCGCACCGAGGCCGCCTCAGCCAAGGGGTGCAGCATGTCCAGGCATTCGGCCATCAGGGCCGGCAACGGCACCTCGGCGCAGGCCAGCACCAGCTGTCCGGACTCGATGCGCGTCAGGTCGAGCAACTCGCTGATCATCTGCAGCAGGTGGTCGCCGGCTTCATGAATCAGCACCACCCGGCGGCGCTGATTGGGCGACAGCGGGTCGCTTTCGTCGAGCTGCAGTAGCTGCGCAAAGCCCATCACCGCATTCAGCGGCGTGCGCAGCTCGTGGCTCATGTGCGAGAGGAATTCGGTCTTGGCGCGATTGGCCGCTTGCGCCATGGCGGCTGATTGGCGTGCCAAATGCAGCTCATGCACTTCGGTGGAGTCTTCGAAGTAGCCGTACCACAGCACCCCGCCATCGGCCTCACGCTGCGGGGTCGAGGTGCCCGTCATCCAACGCAGTGCGCCATCCGGGCGACGCAACCTGAAGTCGAAGCGCCACGGCGTGAGCGTGCGTGCGGAGAGCTTCATCGCCTCGATGGTCGGCCCGTAGTGCTCGCGCTCGATCATCCGCAGTACCGCAGCGCCGTCGCGTGTCACCTCGCTGGCGCTCAAGCCCAGCACCTCGAAGCAGCTTTCGCTGACGTAGCAGAACGCGCCGTCGCCTTCGCCGCTGTGGCGGTACTGGTAGATCACCCCGGGCACATGGCGTGCTGTTTCGCTGAGCTGCAGGGCGATCGCCTGGGCCCGGCTTTCGGCCTCGCGACGCTGCGTGACATCGACCAGGGTGCCCACCACGCGCAGCGGTTGTCCATTGGCGCTCCACTCGACGATGCGTCCGCGTTCGGCGATCCATCGCCATGCCCCGTCCTTCGTCCGCGCCCGGTATTCGTGCTCGTAGTGAAGCGCTTCGCCGCGCGCGTGTTCCTGGTAGCGGGCCTCGTTGTCGGCACGGTCGTCCCGGTGGATCAGCTCGTTCCACTCTCGCTGCGTTAGCTGCGTTTGTCCCGGGCCATAGCCCAGCAAGCTCATGTCGGCGTCGACACCCGAGATCACGTCGGTCTGCGGGTTCCACTCCCACACCGACGTGCCTGCACCGAGCAGTGCGGCGCGGACCAGGGTTTCGTAGTCGCGCGGTGCGGGGTCGTTGTCGTGGCTCATCGTGATCGGCAAGAGCGCTGCGGTTGTCGACCTCAGGGTGCGTTCAATGCGCGTGGATTTTTTCACCCGCCTTCAGCGAGTAGACCGTGCCGCAATAAGGGCACTTCCCCGAGCCGGTGGTGGCCACGTCGATGAACACCTTCGGGTGGTTGCTCCACAACGGCATCTTCGGGTTCGGGCAGGCGACCGCACCCGGGCCTTGCAGATCGTGCGCGGTGACTTCGATGGCGCTGGCTGCCGCGGTTCGTGGAGTGTTCATGATCGGCTCCGTGGGGCGTGTCGTAACGGGTCCGCCGTCAGTGTGTCGCCGTGTCTGGACAGGGGCATCAGACGGGCGTCAGCCATTCAGCGTACTTCGGATTGCGGCCGCCCACGATGTCGAAGAAGGCTTTCTGGATTTTTTCAGTGATCGGCCCGCGTGTGCCGGCAAATTCACCGGCACCGATCTCGATGTGATCGAGCTCGCGGATCGGCGTCACTTCGGCGGCGGTGCCGGTGAAGAACGCTTCGTCGCAGATGTAGACCTCGTCGCGGGTGATGCGCTTTTCGACCACCTTCACGCCCAGGTCGGCACAGATCGCAAAGATGGTGTTGCGCGTGATGCCGTTGAGCGCACCGGCCGACAAATCGGGCGTGTACACCACGCCGTTCTTGATGATGAACAAATTCTCGCCGGCGCCTTCGCTGACGAAGCCGTTGGCATCGAGAAGCAGCGCCTCGTCGTAGCCGTCTTCGGTGACTTCGAGGTTCGCCAAGATCGAGTTGGTGTAGTTGCTGACCGCCTTGGCCTGCGTCATCGTGATGTTGACGTGGTGGCGTGTGTAGCTGCTGGTCTTCACGCGAATGCCGCGCTTCAGACCGTCTTCGCCGAGGTAGGCGCCCCAGGTCCAGGCAGCGACCATCAGGTGGATGGTGTTGCCGCGCGGGCTGACGCCGAGCTTCTTATCGCCGATCCACACCAGCGGCCGGATGTAGGCACTGGCCAACTTGTTCTCGCGCACCACGGTGCGCATCGCCTGCACCACATCGTTGGGCGCGAACGGAATCTTCATTCGCAGAATCTTCGCGCTGTTGAACAGCCGCTCGGTGTGTTCAGCCAAGCGAAAAATCGCCGTGCCGCGCGTCGTGTCGTAAGCCCGAACACCCTCGAAAGCGCCGCAGCCGTAGTGCAGCGTGTGCGTCAGCACATGGATCTTGGCGTCGCGCCACTCCACCAGCTCGCCGTCCATCCAGATCTTTCCGTCACGATCGGCCATCGACATGGAGGCGCTCCCTGCTGTTCAGTAAAGCGAGAAATTCTACCGGTGGGTACCTGCGGCCCATGACGAGCGCAACGCCGCAGCGAGGTAACCGTCACGCTGAACCCCGCAAGTCGGGGGTTCACGTTTACCCGCAAATGGCCAACACTCGCTTGCGAACAGATTAGATGCCAAAGCTGGCCCGTGGCGCCCAGAAAAATTCGATTCTTTAACCCTTGATGGAAGTACTTAATATGAAGTCTCGATCTCTTTTTTCGGCGACGGCGATTGCCCTCGTTTTTGGCGCAATGTCAGTGCCTGCATTTGCAAAAACTACCGGTTCGGTTTCCTGCTCTGGCTCGACAGCAACCATAGGGAACGCTGGCTACATTTCTTGTCAGGGCCCTAACTTAGGAAATGTGGCACCTGGTCAAGTGAACACGGCAACATTCGCGGGACATGGCACTTTCTCTCTTGTTGGCAAGTCCGACGACGCGGGCTTCGGACCCTTCGGCGAGAAGAACAACGGCGCCACTTCGGGCACACTCACCTTTGACTCCGTACAAAAGGGCTACTTTGTGCTTGGTATCAAGGGCGGCCCTGATTTCAGCCTTTATCTGTTCAATGGCGGCACCACTGGCATTCAATCGCTCGCCTTCGACACGAATGGCATAACCAAAGGCAATGGCGGAGCAGGCCCAGGCTTGTCGCACTTCGCCCTGTTCACGTCGCCAGTGCCCGAGCCCGAGACCTACGCTTTGATGCTCGCTGGCCTGGGCGTCATGGGCTTCGTTGCCAAACGCCGACTCGGTGCTTGAAACACCAGCGACCGCTCGTCGCTGACACCTCGAAACCCCGCTTTGACGGGATTTCGTCATTCCGGAGCGCAGTGGTTCCGGCTCACAATCCTCGCACGCGGTCGATCGCTTCCTCGATGCGCTCGACCGCGTGGATCGTCAGCCCTTCAATCGGCTTCTTCGGTGCGTTCGCTTTCGGCACCACAGCGACGCTGAAGCCGAGCTTGGCAGCCTCCTTCAAACGCTCCTGACCGCGCGGTGCCGGGCGCACCTCGCCGGCCAAGCCGACCTCGCCAAAGGCGATGAAGCCGCGCGGCAGCGGCTTGCCGCGCAGGCTGCTTTGAATGGCCAACATCACCGCCAGGTCGGCGGCCGGTTCGGCGATGCGCACACCGCCCACCGCGTTCACGAACACGTCCTGGTCGTTGCTGGCGATGCCGGCATGGCGGTGCAGCACCGCCAGCATCATCGCCAGTCGGTCGCGGTCCAGCCCCACGCTGAGCCGGCGCGGGCTCGGCCCGCCGCTGTCCACCAGTGCCTGAATCTCCACCAGCAGCGGCCGCGTGCCTTCCAGCGTGACCAGCACGCACGAGCCGGCCACCGGGTCGCCGTGCGTCGATAAAAAGATCGCGCTCGGGTTGGCCACGCCCTTCAGCCCGCGCTCGGTCATCGCGAACACGCCGATCTCGTTGACCGCGCCGAAGCGGTTTTTGATGGCGCGCACCAATCGGAAACTGCTGTGGGTGTCGCCTTCGAAATACAGCACGGTGTCGACGATGTGCTCCAGCACGCGCGGCCCGGCGAGCGCGCCTTCCTTCGTCACATGGCCGACCAGCACGATGGTGGTGCCGCTGGCCTTGGCGAGGCGCGTCAGCTGCGCCGCGCATTCGCGCACCTGCGCCACCGAGCCGGGCGCGGATGTCAATTGATCGCTGTAAACCGTCTGGATCGAGTCGATCACGCAGACCACGGGCTGCTCGGCGGCGATGGTGGCTGATATCTTTTCCAACTGAATTTCGGCGATCACCCGCACCTGCGAGCCGCGCTGTCCTTCACCCAACCCGAGCCGCCGCGAGCGGAGTGCGACCTGCGCGCCCGACTCCTCGCCGGTCACGTACAGCGTGCGTACGTTGCGCGACAGCGCATCGAGCGCCTGCAGCAGCAGCGTCGACTTGCCGATGCCCGGGTCGCCGCCGATCAGCACCACTCCACCCGCGACGATGCCGCCGCCGAGCACGCGGTCGAGCTCATCGATGCCGGTGGGCAGCCGGTCGACGTCCGACGCCTCGATGTCCGCCAGCGTCGCAACAGGCAACGCGCCCGCCAAAGATTGGTAGCGGTGCTTCGGCCCGGCGCTTTCAGCGACCGATTCGACCAGCGTGTTCCAGGCTTCGCAGGCCGGGCACTTGCCCAACCACTTCGGGCTGGTGCCGCCACATTCGGTGCAGGTGTAGATCGATTTGGGTTTGCTCACGTGAAGACTGTAGCTGGCCGCCGACAGCGGATCACTCGTGGCCGACCTTGCCGCTGATCTTTCCCCGACCGGCCTTGACCTGCGCGCGGATGCCCTTGCCGGCGAGCCGCCGCTGCTTCGAGCCGTAGGTCGGCTTGGTCGGGCGGCGCACGCGTGGCGGCGTGGCCACGCTGTCGATGAGTTCCTGCAGCCGCGCCAGCGCGTCGGCGCGGTTCGCGTCCTGGCTGCGCGAGGTCTGCGCCTTGATAACGACCACGCCCTCGGCGGTGATGCGCTGGTCGCGCAGCGCCAGCAGCCGCTGCTTCACGTCATCGGGCAGCGATGAGGCATGCACGTCGTAGCGCAGGTGCACCGCGCTCGACACCTTGTTGACGTTTTGCCCACCCGCGCCTTGCGCGCGGATGGCGGTGATGTCGACTTCGTGTTCGAGCACGGTGAACCGCGCTGATGTCACGGCGGTGGCCATTTCACGGGGGTTCGCCCTGCATTGATGTCGGCACGCGCAGCGCCAGCGCGCACATCAGCTCGTAGCCCACGGTGCCTGCGGCGTGCGCGACCTCGTCGATCGGCAGCAGCGCCCCGCCCGGCCCGCAGCCCCACAGCGTGACCTCGCTGGTGATGTGCGCGGTGGGCACGGGCGTCAGATCCACCGTGACCATGTCCATCGAGACGCGGCCGACCATCTCGCAGCGCACCCCGTCGACCAGCACTGGCGTGCCGTTGGGCGCGCTGCGCGGGTAGCCGTCCGCATAGCCGCAGGCGACGACGCCGATGTGCATCGGCCGCGCGGCGGTGTAGCGGCTGCCGTAGCCCACGGTGTCGCCGGGTTGCAGGTCTTGCGTGGCGATCAATTCGCTGCGCAGCGTCATCGTCGGCTGCAAGCCCCAGTCGGCGATGCGGCGGGCAGGAAAGTCGGGCGCCGAGCCGTACAGCGCGATGCCGGGGCGCACCCAGTCGCCGCGCAGGGCAGTGTTGTGCAGCGCGTGACGCAAGGTGGCCGCGCTGTTGCACAGCGAGCGCTCGCCGGGCAGCTCGCGGGTGGTCGCTTCGAAGATGGCGAATTGACGGGCAATGCCACTGGGCGCACCGGCAACGTCCGCATCGGCATCGGAGAAGTGCGTCATCAGCGTGATGCCTTCGACTTGCGTCAAGCCGCTCAGCCGCAACCAGGCCGATCGGTACGCCGCCGGGGTGAAGCCGAGCCGGTTCATGCCGCTGTTCATCTTCAGGAACACATGGTGCGGCGCCTGCGTTTTGTGCGCGGCCAGCCAGTCGATTTGCGCCTCGCGGTGCACCGTGTGCCACAGGTTCAGGCGCGAACACACCTCCAGGTCGCGCGGCTCGAAGCAGCCTTCGAGCAGCAGGATCGGGCCGCGCCAGCCGAGTGCGCGCACCCGTTGCGCCTCATCGAGGTCAAGCAGTGCGAAGCCATCGGTGCCCTGCAGGCCTACAAAGGCGCGCTCAATGCCATGGCCGTAGGCATTGGCCTTGACGACGGCCCAGACGCGGGCGTCGGGTGCGTGGGCCCGTGCGCGCCGCAGGTTGTGCGCCAGCGCCTCGGTGTGGATCACGGCTTCAATGGGGCGTGGCATGGGGCAGCGATTTGCAAAAACCCATTTTGCCGCAGGCCTTGCCAACCCTGGCCGCGCCGTGCCCTGCAGGGCCGTTTGACAACCCCCCGCGTGCTATAACCCGCGCCGCAAGAAGACCCGTCGGATGCACGGCTTCGTCATCATGCCGACCGGGACACTGAGCGCCACCAGCGAATGAAAAAAGGTTTCTACACCATCATGGCTGCGCAGTTTTTCAGCTCGCTGGCTGACAACGCGCTGTTCGTGGCCGGGGTGGAACTGCTGAAAAGCTCGGGGCAGCCTGCCTGGCAGCCGGCTGCACTGGTGCCCATGTTCGCGCTGTTCTATGTGATCCTGGCCCCGTTCGTCGGTGCGATTGCCGATGCGCTGCCCAAGGGCCGCGTGATGTTCTTCTCAAACCTCATCAAGGTGGTCGGCTGCCTGATGATGTTGTTCGGCAGCCACCCGCTGATGGCCTATGCCATCGTCGGGCTCGGCGCTGCAGCGTATTCGCCAGCCAAGTACGGCATCCTGACCGAGCTGCTGCCCAACTCGCAGCTGGTCAAGGCCAATGGCTGGATCGAGGGCCTGACCATCCTGTCGATCATCCTGGGCGTGCTATTGGGCGGGCAGTTGATCGGCCACAGCATCTCAAGCCGGTTGCTCGCGTTCGATTTTCCCGGCATCGATACCGGCATCGACACCCCGCCCGAAGCGGCCATCGCGGCGATGGTGGCCTTGTACGTGCTGGCGGCTGCCTTCAACCTGCGCATCCCGCGCACCGAAGCACCCTTGCAACCGATCGCCCACAGCCTACTCGGTCTGGTGCGCGATTTCCATGTCTGCAACCGGCGCCTGTGGACGGACAAGCTGGGCCAGATCTCGCTGGCCACCACCACCTTGTTCTGGGGCGTCTCGGGCAACCTGCGCTACATCGTGCTGGCCTGGGCGGCGGTGGCGCTGAGCTACGAGACCACGCAAGCGTCGGCGTTGGTCGGCGTGGTCGCCATCGGCACCGCCGCCGGAGCGGTGGTGGCGTCGCTGCGGATGCGGCTCGACCAGGCGACGCGGGTCATCCCGCTGGGCATCGCCATGGGGCTGTTGGTGTTGGGCATGAACTTCATCACGCACCTGTGGATTGCGGTGCCATTCCTGATCGTGCTGGGCGCGCTGGGCGGCTTCCTGGTGGTGCCGATGAATGCGCTGCTGCAGCACCGCGGCCACAACCTGATGGGTGCCGGCCGCTCGATCGCGGTGCAGAACTTCAACGAGCAAGCGTGCATCCTCGGCCTCGGTGGGATGTATGCCGGCATGACGGTGCTGGGCCTGTCGGCCTTCGGCGCGATCTCGATCTTCGGTGTGCTGGTGGCCGGGCTGATGTGGCTGATCCGCCGTTGGCACCAGCGCAACTGCATCAACCACCGCGTTGAAGTCGACCACCTGCTCGCGCTCGCGCGCAGCGACCAGCACTGAACGGCCCGGCATCCATCGTCGCCCGGTGGGCGGCGCTTGCACTGGTGTTCAACTCGCTGGTGTGGGGGCTCTCATGGTGGCCGTTTCGGCAGCTCGAAGCGCAGGGGTTGCATCCGTTGTGGGCCACGGTGCTGGTCTATGTGCCGACGGCGCTGGTGATCGCCGCGGCGCGGCCGCGAGCGGTCGGCCAGCTGTGGCGCGACCGCTCGCTGTGGGTGGTGATGTTGGCCGCAGGGGTCACCAACGCAGCCTTCAACTGGGCCACCGTGGTCGGCGATGTGGTGCGGGTGGTGCTGCTGTTCTATTTGATGCCGCTGTGGTCGGTGCTGCTGGCGCGCTGGCTGTTGAAGGAGTCATTGACCCCGGTCGCCGGCATTCGAATGGTGTTGGCCTTGATCGGTGCGGGCATTGTGTTGGGCGCGCCAGGGGCCGGTGGCGTGCGGGGATTTCCGTTGCCGCAATCGCTGGCGGATTGGCTGGGCTTGCTGGGGGGGGTCGCCTTTGCGCTCAACAACGTGATGCTCAAGCGCACCGCTGATCGGCCCGAGGAAGGCCGCGTGCTGGCGATGTTTGTGGGCGGTGCGCTGGTTGCTGCGGTGCTGGCGGCCGCGCTCAGCGTGCAGGGAAGCATCGCGTCGCCCTGGGTGGCGGGCGCCGCTTCCCGTGCGTGGTGGGTGCCCGTGCTGCTGCTGACTTTGAGTGCATTGTTCCTGTGCAGCAACCTCGCGCTGCAGTACGGTGCCGTGCGGCTGCCTGTGGAGGTGAGCTCGGTGCTGATGCTGAGCGAGGTGCTGTTCGCTGCGGTGTCGGCCGCGCTGCTCGGTGCAGGGCGCATCACCGGCAGCCTGTTATTCGGCGGCGCGCTGATCGTGCTGACTGCCGCGTGGGCCGCGCGCGAACCCAAGCGCTGACCGACAGCCCACGCGCTGCGCTGACCCGGCGATACGATCAAGTCTCACGTGTCCTCGCCGAGCGGCGGGGGCTGGCCCCTCTTCCGAGCGCTCCCATGACGACACCGATCACCACCGCTTTCGATTTCGACGCCACCGCGATCGACGGCACGCCCAGCCCCTTGTCGGCGCAGCGGGGTCGCGTGCTGCTGATCGTCAACACCGCCAGTGCCTGCGGGTTCACGCCGCAGTTCGCCGGGCTCGAAGCGCTGTGGAAGGCCTCTGGCGAGCGCGGCCTGACGGTGATCGGTTTCCCCTGCAATCAGTTCGGCTCGCAGGATCCGGGCAGCAACGTCGAGATCGGCAGCTTCTGCCAGAAGAACTACGGCGTCAGCTTTCCGATGATGAGCAAGGTCGATGTCAACGGCGCCTCGGCGCACCCGCTGTGGAGGTGGTTGACCGCCGAAGCCCCCGGCCTGCTGGGCATCAAGGCGATCAAGTGGAATTTCAGCAAGTTTCTGGTCGGCCGCGACGGTCAGGTCATCAAGCGCTACGCGCCGACCGACACGCCGGCGTCGTTGCAAACCGACATTGAGGCCGCGCTGTCGGCGTGAGTGCAAAGCCTCCGCCGCAGACGCCTCCCGTCACTTTCGCTCGTCACTCTCGCCCATCACGCCTGACATGTTCGAACACATTGCTTCCTACGCCGGCGACCCGATCCTGACGCTCAATGAGGCGTTCGGGCGCGACCCGCGGGCGCACAAGATCAACCTGTCGATCGGCATCTATTTCGACGACGCGGGCCGCCTGCCGGTGATGGCGGCGGTGCGCGAGGCCGAAGGTGCGTTGCTGCAAACCATTGGTGCGCGGCCCTACCAGCCGATGGAAGGCGCGGCGAATTACCGGCTCGTGGTGCAGCAGCTGCTGTTCGGCGCTGGCCATGAAGCCGTCACCAGCGGCCGGATCGCGACGGTGCAAACCATCGGCGGCTCGGGCGGCCTGTAGGTCGGTGGCGATTTCCTCCCGTGCTTTTTCCCAGATTCGCAGGTCTGGGTCAGCGACCCGACGTGGGACAACCACCGTGCGATGTTCGAGGGCGCCGGTTTTGTGGTGAATAGCTATCCGTACTACGACACGGCCACCGGCGGCCTGAAGTTCAGCGAGATGCTGGCGGCATTCAAGATGCTTCCCAAGCAGAGCATCGTGCTGCTGCACGCCTGCTGCCACAACCCGACCGGCGTCGACCTGACTGCGGCGCAGTGGGCCGAGCTGATCCCGGTGATCCGCGCGCGGCGGCTGATCCCGTATGTCGACATCGCTTACCAGGGCTTCGGTGACGGCATCGACGAAGACGCCTTCGCGATCCGCGCGCTGGCCGACGCAGGCATCGCGTTCTTTTGCGCCAGCTCCTTTTCCAAGAGCTTCTCGCTGTACGGCGAGCGCTGTGGCGCGCTGAGCGTGGTGTGCCCGAACGCCGCCGAAGCCGAGTTGGTGCTGGGCCAGCTGCGCGCCACGGTGCGCAAGAATTACAGCAGTCCGCCCACCCACGGCGGCCAGATCGTCGCCCGCGTGCTGCAATCGCCATCGCTGCGCGCGCAGTGGGCGGCCGAGCTGGGTGCGATGCGCGACCGCATCCAGGCCATGCGCCAGCGCCTGCACGCCGTGCTCAGCGCCAAACTGCCTGGGCGCAACTTCACGTACTTCCTGACGCAGCGAGGCATGTTCAGCTACACCGGGCTGAGCCCCGCGCAGGCCGACCACTTGCGCGAGGACCATGCGGTGTATGTGGTGCGCTCGGGCCGCATGTGTGTGGCTGGGCTGAACTCCTCGAACGTCGAGGCAACGGCGGTGGCGATGGCGGCGGTGCTGGCCGACTAGCCGGCCAATCGAGCGGCAGCGGGAGCAGCCCCGCTCAAGTCAGCGGCCTGATGTGCCGAAATGGACTCAAGAGGCGTGTATTCCCGACGCTTGGTTGGCCCATGAAAACTGACACCGTCATTGAAACCATCGAAGTCGCCGCCTTGACCATCGGCATGCACATTCACCTGAACGGGGGGTGGATGTCACACCCGTTTCCGCGCTCCAGCTTCAGAATTTCCAGCCTCGACCAGATCGCGACGCTGCGCTCGCTCGGCCTGCAACGCGTTCGCTGGAGCCCGCAGGACAGCGACTTCAGCCACAGCACCGGTCGTTGGGAGGCGGCCAGCCAGGCGGTGGTCACTCACGCAGGCGCCGCCGCGCAGCCAGCGATGCCCGACACCGCCGCAGAGGCCGCGCCTGCGGTAGGTGCCGCACCCAGCCCGCAAGACTTGCACCGTGCCGCGCTGGCCACCCAGCGCGCGGCGCTGGCCGCCTGCGAACGCCAGTTCGCCGACGCCGCGCGCGCTGCCAAGCAGGTCTTCCTGGGCGTAGCCGCCCAGCCGGTCGCGGCCCGGCTCGGTGCGCAGGCACTGACCCAGAATCTCGTCGACCAAATGACCGGCAGCCAGGAGTTGTGCATCCGGCTGCTCAGCGAAGGGGCCGGCGACAAGGCCAGCGCCCACGCGCTCAACGTCAGTGTGATCTCGCTGCTGATGGGGCGCGCCTTCCACCTCAGCGAGGCCGAGATGCTCGACCTCGGGGTGGGCGCGCTGCTGCACGACATCGGCAAGGCCGAGCTGCCGGAGCGCTTGCGCCAGCGCGAGGAGCATTTCAGTGCGGCAGAGCACAATCTCTACGAAACCCACGTCGCGCTCGGCATCGTCCAGGCGCGGCGCATGGAGCTGGCGCCGGGTGCCGCGCTGGTGATCGCCCAGCACCACGAACACAGTGACGGCAGCGGCTTTCCGCTGAAGCTGCAAAGCGACCGCACCACGGTGCCTTCACGCATCGCGGCCCTGGTCAACCGCTACGACAAGCTGTGCAACCCGGTCAATCCGAGCAAGGCGATCACCCCGCACGAGGCGGTGGCGCTGATGTTTGCGCAGGGCAAGAACAACTACGACCCGGCCATTTTGGGCGCCTTCATCAAAATGATGGGGGTGTATCCGGCCGGCTCGGTGGTGCAGCTCACCGATGACCGCTATGCCATGGTGGTCGGCGTCAACTCCTCGCGGCCACTGAAGCCGAAGGTACTGGTGCATGAGGCCGGCGTGCCGCGCGACGAGGCGCTGGTGCTCGACCTCGAAACCGTCAGCGGGCTGGGCATCCGGCGCAGCCTGAAGCCGCTCGCGCTGCCGGCCCGCACGCTGGACTACCTGTCGCCCCGGCCTCGGGTGAGCTACTTTTTCGAGCCGACTCACGACGGCGGGACGCCAGCGTGAGGATCTCGCGCAACTTGCCGCCTAACTCACCGGTGTCTTTGCCGGTGGTGCCGACGCGCCGTGTGCGCAGCGGCGACGGGCCGGCGGGGTCGTGGTCGCCGAACCAGCGCCCCATCGACGCCTGGCTGATGCCGCCGCGCGCGCTGATCGAAGGCCTGATTGACGCGGTCTGGTTAGTCGACCCCGACGGCCTGCGCATCGTCGCCGCGAATGGCGCCTGTGGCGCTTTGTTCAATGTCGACGCCGCCAGCCTGTGCGGGCAGGACATGCTGAGCCTGGCCGCCACACCGGAAGACATGGCGTTCTGGCAGGAGGCCGCGCTCGGCGGGGCCGACAGTGTCGAGTCGCACAGCTGGGTCCGGCGTGCCGATGGTGAACTGGTCGCCGTGCGGCGGCGCGTCAGCCGGGTGATTTTGTCTGCCGACAAGGCGCTGTTCATGGTGGTGATGCACGACCACAGCAGCGAGCGGCGTGCGGAGAATGAACTGTCGGACCGGCTTGCCGAATTGGCGGCGACGCTGGAATCGACGCACGACGGCATTCTGGTCACCGACACGAATGGGCGCATCCGCAACTTCAACCAGCGTTTTGCCGCGCTTTGGGAGCTGCCCGACAGCCTGCTGGTGCAGCGCGATGACGACGCCATCTTGTCGTGGATGTTGCGCCGTGTGGTTGAGCCCGCCGAATACATGCGTCGGCTGGCGGCCATCGACGGCGTGCCGCAAATGCAGGCCAGCGACACCCTGACGCTGATCGGCGGCAGGGTGCTCGAACGCGCCACGCTGCCGCAGTGCAGCCGTGGCAAGACGATCGGCCGCGTCTATTCCTTTCGCGACATCAGTGAACGGCTGGAGGCCAACCGGCGCATCGAAACCCTGTCGCACACCGACGCGCTGACCGGCCTGCCCAACCGCCGCACCCTGCT
>JANPNF010000024.1:0-12992 GCA_031427315.1 Burkholderiales bacterium
TCATAGCCGTCGGTTTGCGGCACGAATTTGCCGACCGACTGCCTCTCAAAGAACTCGGTTAACCCCCCCCCCCCCCCCGTAATCCAACTGCGCCTTCATGCCGGCTTGCGAAAAGCTGGTCAAGACGGTCAGGCGCATGCCGATGGCTCCTAACCGTTTCAAGGCCGACGCCACATCGAGGTGCGGTGCGAGCTCGCGCTTAACTGAGAGAACCTGCTTTGCATCGGCTTCGATCATCGCCAAGTCTCGGTTTCGCGCGGGCATTCGCAGGACCGCCGCGCCGATGTCCGGGAACCCTTGTAATGGCCGGCCAAGGTCATGGCCAGGGAGTGCTGGAGATTGGTGGCGAACCAGAGCTCGGCCCCGCCCGCCTCGATCAGGATGTCCGAAATCCGACGCTTCAACGGAGTGAGGTCGAGTAACGCCTCGTTGCCGTCGGAGAGAACAACTCAGGGCATTGAAGCTGGGTCGGGCACGGGGCGTTCCTGAATGTTGGCAGCGCCCCAAGGACGCGACGCCTGGTCCCCGTCCTGCTTCTACGGTCAGGCGATCACCACGACGGTAAAGACGCTGAGCCCAGGCCAGACCTGCTGGCGTAGGCGCATGCCCACACCATCTCCAGTCCTTGCCCAACTGCCCCGGCGCGTGCCATCGCCTAGGCTCATTGGAAAGCAGCTCAAGCTGGTCTGATCTGTCCATCAGCGCCTGGCTGGACGCGAACATCCAGCCTGCACTCACGGAGTTCATGCAGTTGATCACGCAGTGGTACAGCATTCCTGGGATGTCCATCATGACGCTGGTGGTCGGCTTGCTGCTGTATCGGCGGAGTCAGTATGAATGGCTGCGCCTGTTGATCTCGTCCGTACCCGGCGGCATGTTGCTCAACGTGGCGCTGAAACAAGTGTTTCACCGTGCCCGGCCGCAGTTCGATGATCCGTTAGTGACACTCGGCAGCTACAGTTTTCCGAGTGGCCACACTACCGCAGCGACACTGTTATATGGCTCCTGACCCTGCTGCAGACACAGTTGCCAGGTCAGACTGCAGTGCGGCGCCGCGCGATCGTTGTCGGCGCCATGTTGATGGTGCTGCTGGTGGCAACCTCCCGTGTCTACCTCGGCGCCCACCACCCCAGCGACGTTTCGGCCACGATGCTCGAAAGGGCGCTGTGGAGCGCCCTGAGCGTCGCCTTGTTGCGAGTAATGCAACGCCACCGAGCCGAGAAACCAAGTGCACGCATCTGACACCCGCGTCACCGTGATCCTGAACGCGGGCGCAGGCGGCGGATGCCCACTTGAAGCCGTCCAGCGACTTCGCAGCAAGCTCGCGGCCACCGGGCTTCAGCCTGACGTACGGCAGGTCCGTGGCGAGCAGATCCTGCTCGAGACGCGGCATGCGGTGGCGGCGGGTGTCGGTGCGGTCCTGGCCGTCGGCGGGGACGGTACGGTCAGCGCCGTCGCTGCCGCGCTGGCCGGTACGACCACGCCCATGGGTGTGATTCCGATGGGCACGCTCAACCATTTCGCCAAGGACCTAGGCATTCCGCTGGACGAAAATGCGGCCGTTGCCACTGTCGCGGCCGGCCACTGCCGAGCTGTCGACGTCGGCGAAGTCAATGACCGCGTGTTCATCAACAATTCAAGCCTGGGTCTGTACCCGGACATCGTGCGCGAACGCAACCAGCGACAGCGCCGGCTGGGCCACGGCAAGTGGCGGGCATTGTTCGATGCCAGCATCAACGCGGCACGCCGCTTTCCCCTGCTGAATGTGGAGATCGAACTGGAGGGCCGAATCGTGGCGCGGCGCACACCCTTCGTCTTTGTCGGCAACAACGCATACACGATGGAGGGTTTCGAGATCGGCGAGCGGCGCGCACTTGATCATGGCGAGTTGTCCCTGTATCTGACCCAGCGCATGGGCCGCTTCGGATTGCTGCAGCTTGCGATGCGGGCATTGCTGCATCGTTTGCAGCAGTCACGCGACTTCGACGTGGTAGCCGCGCACCACTTCACCGTGCACACCCACCACAAGCATTTGCGCGTAGCGACTGACGGTGAGGTCTCGATGATGAACACGCCGCTGCGATACCGCGTGCGACCGGGCGCTTTGCAGGTCATCGTTCCAACGGAAGGCAAGCCGTCTAATTAATTCGCGACACGGCTCAGCCGCCAAACATAGCGACCGCATACGGCTTGTATGCGCCGGCCACGGATTGACCCGTTTGCGGGAGTTCCGCAGACCACTAAATGACCCGGCGATTGCGACGTTGCATGACGCCGCTGCTCGGTGACTCAGCTTGGCCGCCAGTGGCAATCGGTGATCAGCGACCCAGCTAAATTTGACATGCGCAGCATCAGATCACAGATCGAGTAGATCGAGCAGATCGAGATCCGCACCGGTGTCACGACGACGAACCCCTTCAACAGCAAGACTGACGGGTCGCACGGCGGAACGCTGCCGTGGCAATCACGGTTGCAGTTTTTGGTCGCTAATCAGGAGTTGTGAAGGGTCGCGATACGCCGCTGTCGGTACGCCCGACACGTTCGTATTCCCAAACCACCTGAGCGCCAGGTTGGTGCAGCCGCCCAGATTCCTAGCTGCGTGTGAGGTGTGCTTCAATGGCCTAGGCGGAACCGTTTATGCCTTTCGGCTTGAGGTTTCGGCGTCCCATAGGCAACAAGGAAGACTCACCGTGAATCCAATCAAACTCGTGGCAGCGACACTCATTCTGGCCGGCGTACTCGGCTTGCTTTACGGGAGCTTTAGCTACACAAAAGACACCCACGACTTGAAACTTGGCCCGCTTGAGCTGTCCGTGAAAGAGCAGAAAACGGTCAATGTTCCCGTTTGGGCTGGCGTTGGTGCCATCGTGGTCGGAGCTGCTTTGTTGCTGTTCGGAAACAAGAATGGCTAGAGACCGAATCCGGCCTCAAATTTCCTCAAGGATTGGAAACTCAACGAGGTAATCGCGTTTTGATCGGCAGCCATGAACCGCTCGCGCGTTGATGTGCTTACGAGCGTCCAGCAGCTGGCTGCCGAGTGCGGCATCGCCCTTGGTGGCAGCACGATGGAGTTCGGTTACGTCGACGGTGTCGTGACAGATGTCATGGATACACCACTCCATTGGACGCGAGGGAGGCTGAAAATCCCTTGAGCGGGTCGGCAGATCGCTCAGTTGAAACGTTGTTTCAGGAGTTGTGCTCGATCTGAAACCGTCCGCCTGCAACGACATTCGCAACGATTCGAAAGCCCCCTATGAACCTGAAATGCAACCTGTCGGTCATCCTGCTCTCACTCTCGGCCGCCATGCCGATGGTGCTGACCAGCACGGCACACGCTCAAATGTTCTCATCGGCACCGGCCGTGTCGGTGACCGCATTCGATGTCGCACAGCTCCGCACCATCACGCCGGGCAGTGAGTTGGAGTTCACCGTCAACGGCACCCCCGGTGCCGAAGTGACACTGCAGATCGCCGGCGCCACCGATGGTTTGCGGCTCAGCGAGGTGCAAGCCGGGCGCTACACGGGCACGTACACGGTGCGCAGCCGGGACCAGCTGACCGCCGCAAGTTTGGTGACGGCGCACCTCGTCAAGAACGGCGAGGCAGTCAATGTGTCGCTCGACGAGTCGCTGGTCATCGGCGCGAGCAGTCCCGTGCCGGTTGCGGCTGCCCACATCGATGCATTCACTGTGTCCGCTCCCGATCACACTGGACCCGGTGATGAGATGAATTTTTCGCTTACCGGCGCCCCGGGCGGTAAGGCACGGGCTGTAGTCAGCGGCGTGACGAAGCCGATCGTGCTGACCGAAACCAGCCGCGGCGTCTACGAAGGCAGCTACACGGTGCGCAGACGGGACCGAATCGATAAGGAACTGGTCGCGACTGGCTACCTCGTGTTGAACAAACGGGAAATCAGTCAGCGCTTTGCGCGCGCAGAAGGCGATGGCCGCGACAGCTCTCGTCGCGATTCATCTAACTCACGCGACTCACGCGACGACAGCAGCCCCATTGCCAGTTGTGCAAATTGCGGTGTGGTTGAGAGCGTGAAGCAGGTCGAGGTCGACAAGCATTCAAAAAATATTCTGGGAACGATTGCCGGCGGCGTCGTCGGTGGCGTGCTCGGGAATCAGGTTGGCGGCGGTACCGGCAAAACACTGGCGACTGTCGCCGGGGCAGTCGGCGGTGCCTACGCGGGCAACCGGATCGAAAACAGTATGGGGAAAACAAGCGAGTACCGGGTGGCCGTAAAGCTGAAATCGGGCGAGATCCGCACTTTTACCTATGCCCAAGATCCCACCTTGAAGGTGGGTGCGCGGGTCAGGGTCGAGAACGACCAGCTCGTGCGGCAATAGGGCTAGGAGTCTGGGCGGAAGAAGGGAAGTCTCTGAGGGCTGGTGGCACGGGAGGTACGTTGATGCGGCATGGCCGCGAACTACCTCCCCTACGAACCGTAGCAGATGCTGCTGCTGGCCGAGTCGTTGCAGGAGTGGCTGCCTGAAGAGCATCTGTCGCACTTCATCAGTGACGCCATTGATGGACTCGAGCTAGTCGCCTCCCACGTTCGACACGACAAATACGGCCCACGCAACCAGCCGTTCCACCTGCCCATGATGGTCAAGGTGTTGGTCTAGGGCTTCGCCACGGGCGTTGTCAGGTCACGCAAGATCGCGCGCAAGCTGCACGAAGACGAGGCGTCCCGGATGCTGGCCGCGTGCAACTTCCCCGCGCACCGCACGATCCGTGACTTTCGCGCATTTCACCTGAAGGAACTCTCGGACCTGTTCGTGCAGGTCGAGGCTCTGCTCAACAAGGCGCGTACGACCGACGAGGCCGAGAAGAACGAGCCCGAGCTGGACATCCCGGCCGAGATGGCTCGCCGGCAAGACCGACTCAACGTCATTACCCGGAAGTTTAAATATTTCCAGAACATGGGTCACGTCGCTCGGTTCCATACCGCATCCACGGCGCCATATCGACGCAGCGGGTGAAATCGCGGCGGGAACTGTGACGTTGCAAGCGAGGCGCGCAGCCTCGGTTTGCCAACGATCAAGGTGGCGGTGCTGTCGATCGAGCAAGGCCTTGGCGCCTACAGCACATCGGCGAACCTGCCGACGCCGATTGGCCGACGTCCCCGTGACTATGAAGCCGCAGTCGATGGGCTTTGCTCCCTCTCGCCCGCTTCGTTTCCCCACCACCGATCCACTCTTGCAAGGAACACCATGAATCAACCTGTCGCTTACGAAGATGCCGTCAATCTGCTGGATGCGGACCACAAGGCAGTGAAGCAGATGTTCACGACTTACGGCGCACTCTGTGAAGACGGTGCACCAGCCAGCCATAAGCTGGCGCTTGCACACAAGATCTGCCAGGCGCTCAATGTTCATGCGCAGATTGAAGAGGAGATCTTCTATCCCCCGGTGCGCATCGCGCTGCATGACGAAACCTTGATGGACGAGGCGCTCGCCGAGCATGCCCAGGCCAAGGATTTGATCGCCAAGATCGAGGCCATGAAACCGACCAGTCCTTCCTACGACCCCACGATCAAAGAGCTCGGAAAACTCATCGACGGGCATGTGCTGAAGGAGCGTGAGCAGATTTTCCTGAAGGCCAGCCGGGCCGCGATGGATCTGCGCGGCATGACCTTTCCGCTGATGAATCGGCAAAAGCAATTGACCAAGAAAGTCTCTGATGCAGTCGCGAAGGAAGCCGCATGAAAGCGCTCGTCTACAACGGCCCTCGCGACGTCTCGGTCAATGAAGTGCCGGACGCGAAAATAGAGCGCGCCACCGACGTGCTGGTGAAGATCACCAGCACGAACATTTGCGGCTCTGACCTGCACATGTATGAAGGCCGCACCAACATGGCCCCCGGTCGCATCCTTGGACATGAAAACCTCGGCGTCGTCATCGAGGTCGGATCTGCGGTGGACCGAATCAAGTTGGGCGACCGCGTCTGCCTGCCCTTCAACATCGGCTGCGGCTTCTGCGCAAATTGCGAAAAAGGATTGAGCGGTTTCTGTCTCAGCGTCAACCCGGGCACCGCCGGCGGCGCCTACGGCTTTGCCGGCATGGGGCCCTACAGCGGTGGCCAGGCCGAGCTCCTGCGCGTTCCTTACGGCGACTACAACTGCTTGCTGTTGCCACGCGACTCGGAAGAAAAGGAAAACGACTACGTGATGCTGTCGGACATCTTCCCGACCGGCTACCACGCGACAGAACTGGCGGGTGTGCGACCGGGCGAGAGCGTGGTGATCTACGGCGCCGGTCCCGTTGGCCTGATGGCCGCCTGTTCCGCAGTGTTAAAGGGGGCCAGTCAGGTCATGGTGGTCGACACGCACAAGGACCGGCTTGAGCTCGCCGAGAAGATGGGCGCCATAGCGATCGACGACACCGAGGGCGGCGGCATCGACAGGATCATGGAACTGACAGGCGGGCAGGGCGCTGATCGCGGCTGCGAATGCGTCGGATACCAGTGCTGCAACATGCACCGCGAGGAAGTGCCCAACCTGACGATGAACAACTTGGTCCAGACGGTAAAAGCCACCGGCCGCATCGGCGTGGTTGGCGTGTTCCTGCCGGAAGATCCACAGGCGACAGATGCACTCGCTCGGAAAGGACAGATCGCGTTCGATTTCGGCAAGTTCTGGGTCAAGGGCCAAAGCATCGGAACCGGCCAAGCGAATGTGAAGACCTACAACCGCGAGCTGAGTCGCCTGATCGAACACGACAAGATCAAGCCCTCGGAGATCGTGTCTCACGAATTGCCGCTCGAGAGCGCCCCTGATGCCTACAGAAACTTCGATAAGCGCGAGAAGGGGTGGACCAAGGTCGTGCTCAAGCCGGGGAAATAGGCCGTTTTCCGGGAGGGATTTTTTTTTAAGGGTCACACGCCTTGAAGTCCCTGCAACACCTTAGGTCTACTTGGCACTCGCTCAACTGTCGCGGTCGTCGACAGTCAAATGGAGATGTCCGTCACTCGCTGTCATTAGCCGCCACGCAACCTGCACATTGTCATGGAGCAGAACGCGGCGAGCCCAGTAGCTGTCGACGTCAGCGAAGTCCGACAGCTGTTTCGGACTCGGGCGGATGCGGATGGGGGAAACATCCCACAGTGCCGTGCCTTTGATTTATCTACTCTCGCGAGGTGGTGTCTTTGCTTCCAAAACACGTAACTTAGCCATGAATTTCGATTCAAAGGACATGATCATGGAAAAACCAAATTCTTCAGCTGAATTCAGCCCCGCCTCAGCTGAAAAAGAACGCACTGGTTCGCGTGTGGCCGACGTGGCTGCAAGCGCTGTGCTTGGAGGTGCGACTGCCGGTGTCATCGCGGGATCGCTCGCAGGACCGATCGGTGCTGCCGTCGGTGCGTTGGTGGGGGCAGTAGCGGCTGGGCTGGCCGGTAATGCGATCGACGAGTCGATCGACAGGGAAATCGAAGAATCTCACTGGAGGGAGGCGTATTCCGAGCGTCCCTATGTGCGAGCGGGCGAAACATTTGACGACTTCGGTCCCGCGTACGGCTATGGAGTGACAGCTTTCATCCTGTATCCAGGCGAGACGTTTGAAGATGTTGAGGACGCGTTGTCAAAAGATTGGGCATTTGCTCGTGGTGCATCCGCGCTGGATTGGGATCGTGCTCGACCGGCCACGAAGGATGCTTGGTATCGCGTTGGTGAGTTGCAGAGGCGCCGCAGCGAGGATGGCCTCGGCAGGCAGATCCGTGGTTGAAATTGCGCGCAAGGTCCATCACAGGGACTGACGGCGTGAAAGTTTTGCCCGTCCGTCCGTTGACCGGCGCCCTGCTGCTGAGCGTCGGGGTTGCGATGGTCACCCTGACAGGTTGCGCAGCTTGGCGCATCGGCAAGTCGATTGAGCTCGCGCGTCGCAGCGAACCGTTCCAGCAGCATCCGGAGGTACCCGTCAAACGGTTGTTGGTGGTTGGTGACAGCACGGCGGTCGGCACGGGTGCCAGTTCCAGTGTGAGCAGTCTGGCCGGACTGGTGGCCAAGCGCCACCCCGACTGGTACATCGAGAACCGCGCACGTGACGGGGCGAAGTTTTCGGAGGTGCTAAATCAACTGAGCGGCGAGGGCACCTTTGACATGGTGCTGATTCAGGCCGGGGGCAACGACGTGATTCGTTTGGTCGGCCTGGATGCACTGAACCGTAGCATTGACCAGGCCACCTCGGCCGCTCGAAGGCATGCACCCGTGGTGATCTTGATGCCGGCCGGAAATGTCGGAAACGCACCGTTCTTTTTCCCGCCAATGTCGTGGTGGATGACACAGCGCTCTCGGCAGATGCATCAGTTCATCAATGAGGCTGCCAAGCGGCATGGCGCTGTCTATGTGCGCTTGTTCCATGAGCGTGATGACGATCCGTTCGTGCAGAGCCCTGAACTCAATGCCCGCGACGGGTTGCATCCCAGCGATGCGGGATATGCGGTGTGGTTTGAGGCGTTGTCTAGGCAGAGCTTGTTGTTCTGATCCGTTGTACCTGAGTGCCGAGCGACCAAAAAATTCAGACGCCTATCGGTTCCTGTGTCGGATGGCGCACGGACGGACATGCCAGCGCTCGGCACGATTGCGCTGTCTGCCCATCATTTCGGTGCACGCATAAAGCTATCAGGCAACACAACACTTTCGTCGCCAGTGGTTACGGTTGATCTCGCTCTCAATCCACACACCGCGCCTGCCGATCGCATTGATTTGTGCACATTCGACTTGAATGGTCACGCCTAAACCTATCAACGGAGAACCTTGTATGAAGCTTTCTAACTCCAGAATTTGTAACGCCGTATTGATCGCATGTACCTTGATGCTTACGGCCGGATGCGATCGCAGTAACGACCGCAGCAACGACCGCAGCGATGATCGCACCGCGGGCAGCGACGGAACCGGTGGCGCAACGGGCGTTCCGCGCACCACGGCTGGAGGGAACAAAATTCCCAATTCAAATGGCATCCCAGCCGCCGTGAATGGGTCGATAACCACCGGCCCCGGTGCACCGCCGTTTAACGGCAGCGCGAGTTCGCCGGCCAACCGCCCGCCGGCATCGGCACCCGCGACTGGCGTCGGCAGATGAAACAAAGCACCCCACTCGCATCGCTCGATTGCCGCCGAAATCACATTAACACATCAGTTTATTTGAGCGAACCCAACAAGCTGAAAGCGAAGATCGGTAAGTCCGGTTCAGGGTGACGATCTGAAGGCCGAATGTCAGGGAGCGGGTACTTTGCTCGTATCGGCTGCTATCGCTGGCGCAACACGTTAGGCCTGTGGCATCAGCCAAACCACGCTGCGGCTCGCACCCAGCCTCGGGGATCGCAACTCTTGTTTTTTCACGGGTACGTGAACGAGAGTCGCTCCGTTCGCGTTGCTGAACTTCGTTCGGTGTACGTCTGCCAGATAGGCAACTCGGTCACCCGCCATGCCCGATGTCGGGCCGCTGATGGCCTCTAAGTGATTTGCCCGTCTCGCCCGCTGCGCTCGTCGCTGTGATTTGCAACATGTGGGCCGCAGAGGCTGGGCGGCCGACTTCGCTGCAACTGCTGCGACATTCAAGCTGTGACATTGGTCGCGATGCTGCGCTGCTCAGGGATTGCAAACCTTGAAGCCGTCTGCGCAGATGTCGCCAGCTTCAAGCTGCGTCGTTCGTGTGGGTACGCCAGTTGCCGCCAAAGGACGTTCACCTTCCGCCCAGGAGATTGCGATGGGTAAATTACACCGCGATGACGGTATCGACTCTGCCACCACGACTCATGCTTTTCACGAGGCCGTAAACATGACGGCGGCGAAGATTGAGCATTGGCTCGGCAGCGCCGAGTCGAGAGAAGCTGGCTACAAGGCAAGTGAGGGCGGTGAATCGGTCGGTCACCACTCGGGCCGGCGCATCATTGAGATTCTTGGCAAGGCGAAGGCGGACGTCGACGCCGACGATCTCGTGCACATGAAAAAAGTCGTGGGTTATGTGCACCGTCATTTGGCTCAGCGCCCGCACGGCAACATCACTGAAACGAAGTGGCGCTATTCGCTGATGAACTGGGGCCACGACCCAGTGCGCTGAGCGACCGGAATGGATTCCCGATGTGCTGTTCGTGGCGCCGTGATGTTGCGGGCCTATCCTGGCCTTGATTCGCAACCACCACATGGCGTGACCTAGCTGCGTGCAGTCGGGCTGTTGCGCTGCGCGTCGATCCGTTGTCCAAGGCCCAGCGTCTCGCCCCGTCGGGCGGCCATCCCTCACGCGAGCTCGCCGCCGCCCTCCGCGCTCATTGGCGCGCAGGGCCTCTCTGGACTGCGGCCCTGTGGGCCTGGCCGGTGCGCTCGCCAATGCAGCGATCAAGGCTGCGCATTCATCGCAATGACGAACAGCCATGTCAGATCGGAGATGCCGGCAGGAATGACGAAGCGGTCCGTTCCCGTGCCCGTGGACCGCGGGCTTAGTTTCCTTCACGCTGCACGTGAACGACGCCCGCTTGACGAACTGACCGGCGTTCCGATCGCTGCGCTTCGCTTCGTTCGCTGCACGCCGGCCACATCGTCACCCCGGTCACCCGCCATGCCCGATGCCGGGCCGCTGAATTCTTTGAAATGATTGGTCCGGCTCGACCGCCGCGCCAGTCGCTCACCTTCGGCTCACTTGGTGTCACGCCGGCCGCAGAGGCACCGGACCTCAAGTGCAAAAGCGGGCGTCTCCACTGCAACCGCCGCGCCAGGCAAGCTGGTACATCGGCTGCGACGCTGCGTCGCCCGAACACGGGGCAGCGCGTGCGCCAGTCGTCCCACCGCGCTCCCCCCAGCTGCGCCCCCGTCGAATCACGAGGGGGACTTGTGGGGGGATCTTCAAGCGGTGGGTCGGGAAACTGGCTCACTGCTTCGGCTGCTGAAGCGTCTGGCGCTGAGCGGACCGTCTGAGTAAAATGCATCGCAACTGCAACGCACCGTCTCACCACCATGAAATCCGCCACCTTGCCCTCGTTGCGCGTCGATCCCGAACTGCGCGAAGCCGCCGAAAGCGTGCTCCAGGAAGGCGAGACGTTGTCAGGCCTCATCGAGACATCGGTGCGGGAAACGATCCAGCGACGCCGTGTCCGCGCCGAGTTCATCGCACGTGGCCTGGCTTCCCGCGAAGAGGCCAAGCGCACGGGTGTGTACATCGACGCTGACGTGGTTCACGCCCAACTGGCCAAGAAACTGGCCCAAGCCCGGGCCATGCTGCAGAAGAAGGCCCGTGCGTGAGCTTTGTCGTCCGGTTCAGCGCGTCGGCCCGCGATGATCTGGCGCGGTTGTACAACCACCTGCTCGATCGCGCCGCGACGGTGGAGGACCTCGATCTCGCAGAGCAAGCGCTCGGTGCGATCACCGGTGCGGTGGAGAGCCTGAGACGCTCACCGTTCATCTACCGCAAGGCGGGCGACGACCCGTTCCTGCGTGAGCTGCTCATCCCCTTCGGTCAAAGCGGCTACGTGGCGCTGTTCGAGATCGAAGACGCGGCAACAGTGACCATCCTGGCCGTGCGCCACCAGCTCGAGGACGACTACCACTGACGCCAGCCCAGGCGCGGCGGATCGCCTGAGATGATGGGCCTCGTATTAGGGAGGTCACGCCTCGGTCTTGGCCTGGCCATGCCCTACGCCGTCTTGAGCGAACCCGCCGAACCCAGGAGCCGGTGCGCAGCAGATACGTTCGGACTATGGCTGGCGACTTCAGCCCGTCACTTGAACCCGCCAACATCTGGTTGCATTACGGGTGACGTGGCGACCATGAAGATTGTTTTGGTGAGCATGAATTTCAGCCCGGAGCTCACGGGCGTCGGCAAGTACTCCGGCGAGATGGCAGATGGTTTGCTCGCGCGAGGCCACGAGGTGGCCGTTGTCTGTGCACCGCCGTATTACCCGACCTGGACGGTGGCGCCTGGTCATTCAGGCAACGCGTATCGGGTCGAGCATCCGAAGCCGGGCCTGACCATTCACCGCTGCCCGATCTGGATTCCGAAGCGCCTGAGTGGGCTGACCCGCCTGCTGCACCTGGCCAGTTTCGCGCTGGCCAGTATGCCGGTCGTGTTGAAGCTGATTTGCTGGCAGCCGCGCGTCGTGTTGGTTGTCGCTCCCGGATTTTTCTGCGCGCCGGTGGCTTGGTTGGCCGCACGGCTGGCCGGTGCCAAGGCGTGGTTGCACATCCAGGATTTCGAGATCGATGCCGCGTTCGAGCTGGGGCTGTTGAAGCAGCCTTGGTTGCGCAGCCTGGCGCAGCGGGCAGAACGCGTGATGCTGCGGCGTTTCGACACCGTGTCAACGATTTCAAGCCGCATGCTGCGCCTGCTCGCCGCCAAAAGCGTGCCGATGCAGAAAACCGAACTGCTGCCGAATTGGGTCGATGCGTCTGCGCTGAGCGTGGCGGACGGTTCGCTCGAACTGCGCCAGGCCCTGGACATCGCGCCCTCGCAGATCGTTTGCCTGTTCTCCGGCACGATCAACCGCAAGCAGGGGCTGGGCGTGTTGGTCGAAGCGGCGCGCCTGCTGATCAGCGAACCGCGAATCGTGATCGTCATCTGCGGCAACGGTGAAATGCGGGCCTCGCTCGAAGGTGCCGCCCGCGGGTTGCCCAACATTCGCTTCGCCGACCTGATGCCTGCCGCCAAACTGGGCGCGCCGCTGAACATGGCCGACATCCACCTGCTGCCGCAGCTGCGGGGCGCGGCCGATCTGGTGATGCCGTCGAAGCTGGGCGGCATGCTGGCGAGTGGTCGGCCGGTGATCGCGTCTGCCACACCGGGCACCGAGATCGCGTCCATCGTCGTCGGTTGCGGCCTGTTGACCGAGCCGGAACGCGCTGACGACTTCGCGCAGGCCATCGCCACCTTGGCGGTCGATGAAGAGCGTCGGCAACGGCTTGGCGCAGCCGGCCGCTCCTATGCGCAACGCGTGCTCGATTCGCAACGCATCTTCGATCGCCTCGACGTCAGCCTCGCAACGCTGGAGCGACAGCCC
>JANPNF010000025.1:0-5044 GCA_031427315.1 Burkholderiales bacterium
CGACAGAAAGGCGAAGAAGTGCGCCACGCCCTTGTATTCATCGGGCTTCTTGCCACTCATGACCCACAGGCTGGCGCCACCGATGACGGTGTTCTGCGGCGCACCCGGCACATCGGGGTAGTAGGGCAGGGTGCTGATGCCGGCGGCGAACTTGGCGTTGCGCTTGATGCTGCCGTACAGCGCCGATGAACCCGTGGTGATGGCACATTCGCCACTGACGAAGGTGGCGTCAGCCGCATTGCCGCGGCCCTTGTAGACGAACAGGCCCTGCTTGGACATGTTGGCCAGGTTCTCGATGTGGCGAACATGCAGCGGGGAATTGATGTTCAGCCGGGTGTCGAGGCCACCGAAGCCGTTGCGCTTGGTGGCGAATTCGACGTTGTGCCAGGCCGAGAAGCTCTCCAACTGCGTCCAGCTCTGCCAGCTGGTGGTGAAGGGGCACTTGTGGCCGCTGGCCTTCAGCTTGGCGGCGGCCAGAGCCACTTCGGGCCAGGTGGCGGGGGCCTTGTCGGGATCGAGTCCGGCGGCCTTGAAGGCGTCCTTGTTGTAGTAGAAGATCGTCGTCGAGCTGTTGAAAGGCATGCTCAGCATCTGGCCGTTCGGCGCGGTGTAATAACCCGCCACGGCGCTGACGTAGGCGCTGGGGTCGAATTTCAGGCCCGACTCCTTCATCACCTCGCCCACCGGCTTGATGGCGCCCTTGCTGGCCATCATCGTGGCGGTGCCGACCTCGAAGACCTGCAGGATGGCCGGTGAATTGCCCGACCGGAAGGCCGCGATGGCCGCCGTCATCGATTCCGGATAGCTGCCCTTGAAGGTGGGTACCACCTTGTAGTCCTTCTGACTGGCGTTGAAGTTTTTCGCCAGGTCGTTCACCCACTCGCCCAGGGCGCCGCCCATCGAGTGCCACCACTGTATTTCCACCTCAGCGTGGGCGGGCAGGGCAAAGGCGAGCGCCGCGACGAGCGCGGCAGGTGTCAACAGTCTGTTTTTCATCGGAACTCCGTGGACGAATCTTGCTGCGGACCTGTCATCCTGGCCCGGCTTTGTGACAGTCCGGTTTCTGTCACGACGAGGTGCCTGCCGGCAACCGGGAATACCCGCCGACCGGCAAACTCATTGAATGCTAGCAATGCTGCACTGCGGTAGCATCCATGGTCCGCCCATGAACGCTCCCCTTCCTCTCGCCAGTACCCTGAGTTCGGCGGCCGACGCCGAACCTGGCTCGCGCCTGCGCGAGATTCCCTACAACTACACCTCCTTCTCCGACCGCGAGATCGTGCTGCGCCTGCTCGGCCGGCGGGCCTGGGAGTTGCTGAATCTGCTGCGCGAGGAACGCCGCACCGGTCGTTCGGCTCGCATGCTGTACGAGGTGCTGGGGGACATCTGGGTCGTTCAGCGCAACCCCTACCTGGAAGACGACCTGCTCGACAGTCCGAAGCGGCGCGGACTGTTGATCGACGCCCTGCATCACCGGCTGGGCGAGGTGGAACGTCGCCGTGAGAACGCCGAAGCCGGGCGCGACGCCCATGTCGGTGAACTGCTCGCCGCTGCCCGCGCTGCCGTGACGCGTTTTGCCAGCCGTTTCGACGAGTTGCGGGCCTTGCGTCAACGCACCCGCCGCGTGCTGGGCCGCGTGACCGCGAAGGACAACGTCAAGTTCGACGGCCTCTCGCGTGTTTCCCATGTCACCGACGCCACGGACTGGCGCGTCGAGTATCCCTTCGTCGTGCTGACGCCTGACGGCGAAGCCGAGATGGCCGCGCTGGTGAAGGGCTGCATCGAACTGGGGCTGACCATCATCCCGCGCGGCGGTGGCACCGGCTACACCGGCAGTGCCGTGCCGCTGACCTGGAAGAGCGCGGTGATCAACACCGAAAAGCTCGAAGCGATGAGCGAGGTTGAGCTGATCGACCTGCCGGGCGTCGAAGGCCTGGTGCCGACGATCTACACCGAAGCCGGCGTGGTGACGCAGCGCGTCGCTGACGCTGCCGAGCGCGCCGGCTACGTCTTTGCGGTAGACCCCACCTCGGCCGAAGCCTCCTGCATCGGCGGCAATATCGCCATGAATGCTGGCGGCAAGAAGGCTGTGCTCTGGGGCACGGCGCTGGACAACCTGGTCTCCTGGACCATGGTCACGCCGGAGGCGAAGTGGCTGGAAGTGACGCGGCTGAACCACAACCGCGGCAAGATCCACGACGTTGAGCTCGCCAGCTTCGAGCTGAAGTATTTCGACGCGACCCACAAGACGCTGGAACGGACAGAGCGGCTCGACATTGCCGGCAGCCGCTTCCGCAAGGCCGGCCTGGGCAAGGACGTCACCGACAAGTTCCTGGCCGGCTTGCCCGCCATCCAGAAGGAAGGCTGCGACGGGCTCATCACCAGCGCGCGCTGGATCGTGCACCGCATGCCCAAGCATGTGCGCACGGTGTGCCTGGAGTTCTTCGGCAACCCGAAGGACTGTGTACCCGCCATCGTCGAGATCAAGGAATTCATGTTCGCCGAGATGCGCCGCGAAGGCGGTGCCATCCTGGCGGGACTGGAGCACATGGACGACCGCTACCTGAAGGCGGTGGGCTATGCGACGAAAAGCAGGCGGGCGCGTTCAGGCAACGGGCTGCCCAAGATGGCGCTGTTCGGCGACATCGTCGGCGACGATGCAGACGCCGTGGCCCGCGCCACCAGCGAAGTGGTACGCTTGGCCAACAGCCGCAGCGGTGAGGGCTTCGTTGCCGTCAGCGCCGATGCGCGCAAGCAGTTCTGGCTCGACCGCAAACGCACTGCGGCCATCGCCCGGCACACCAACGCTTTCAAGGTGAACGAAGACGTTGTGATCCCGCTGCCGCGCATGGGCGAGTACACCGAAGGCATCGAGCGCATCAACATTGAGCTGAGCCTGCGCAACAAGCTGCAATTGCTGGACAGCCTGCAAGCCTTCTTTGCCCACGGCCGATTGCCGCTGGGGCAGGGCGACGATGCGGGCGAGATCGCCGGCGCCGGCTTGCTCGAAGACCGCGTGCAGCGGGCGCTGACGCTGCTGGCCGAAGTGCGCGCGCTGTGGCAGTTCTGGCTGAGCCATCTGGACGAGGTCCAGCCCGACAGCCAACGAACGCTGTTCGCATTGCTGCAGGACTACAGCTTGCGCGCTTCCTGGAAGACGCAGGTGCGTGCACCGCTGCAAGGTCTGTTCGCGGGCAACGCCTTCATGCCCTTGCTGGCGAAGTGCGACGCCCTCCATCAAGAGGTGTTGCGTGGCCGTGTCTGGGTGGCGCTGCACATGCATGCCGGCGACGGCAACGTGCACACCAACATTCCGGTGAACAGCGACAACTACGAGATGCTGCGGACGGCGCACCAAGCTGTGGCGCGCATCATGGCGCTGGCGCGACGGCTGGATGGCGTGATCTCGGGGGAGCACGGCATCGGCATCACCAAGCTCGAATACCTCACGGACGCCGAGCTGCAGCCCTTTGCCGACTACAAGGCGCGCATCGACCCCGAGGGCCGGTTCAACAAAGGCAAGCTGCTTCGCGGCACCGCCGAAGGTTCTATGGCCGGTGACCTGAGTTCGGCCTACACGCCGAGCTTCGGGCTGATGGGCCACGAGTCGCTGATCATGCAGCAAAGCGACATCGGTGCCATCAGTGACAGCATCAAGGATTGCCTGCGCTGCGGCAAGTGCAAGCCCGTCTGCGCCACCCATGTGCCGCGCGCCAATCTGCTGTACAGCCCGCGCAACAAGATTCTCGCCACCTCGCTGCTGGTTGAGGCCTTCCTCTACGAAGAGCAGACTCGCCGCGGCATCAGCATCCGCCACTGGCAGGACTTCGAAGATGTGGCCGACCATTGCACCGTGTGCCACAAATGCCTGTCGCCCTGCCCGGTGAAGATCGACTTCGGCGACGTCACGATGAACATGCGCAACCTCTTGCGCAAGATGGGCCAGAAGAGTTTCCGCCCCGGCAACGCGCTGGCCATGGCATTTCTGAACGCGAGCCATCCGCAGACCATCAAGCTGATGCGCAGTGCGATGGTCGACATCGGCTTCAAGGCGCAGCGTTTCATGCACCAGCTGCTGAAGCCGGCGGCGCGCAAGCAGACCCAGGCGCCACCGGCGACGCTGGGCGCGGCGCCGCTGAAAGAGCAGGTCATCCACTTCATCAACAAGAAGATGCCCGGCGGCCTGCCGAAGAAGACAGCCCGCGCGCTGCTGGACATTGAAGACCGCGACTACGTGCCCATCATCCGCGACCCGAAGGGCACAACAGCGGAGAGCGAGGCCGTCTTCTACTTCCCCGGCTGCGGCAGCGAGCGACTGTTCAGCCAGGTGGGCCTGGCGACGCAGGCCATGCTCTGGCACGCTGGCGTGCAGACCGTGCTGCCGCCCGGCTACCTGTGCTGCGGCTACCCGCAGCGCGGCAGCGGGCAGTTCGACAAGGCCGAGAAGATCATCACCGACAACCGGGTGCTCTTCCACCGCGTGGCCAACACGCTGAACTACCTGGACATCAAGACCGTCGTCGTCAGCTGCGGCACCTGCTATGACCAACTGCAGGGCTACAAGTTCGAGGACATCTTTCCCGGCTGCCGCATCATCGACATCCACGAGTACCTGCTGGAAAAAGGCATCGTGCTTCCGGTGCAGGATGGCGGCTATCTCTACCACGACCCCTGCCACAGCCCGATGAAGCTGCGGGAGCCGATGAAGACCGTGAAGGCCCTGCTGGGCCCGCAGGTACTCAAGAGTGAACGCTGCTGCGGCGAGAGCGGCACCTTGGGCGTGACGCGGCCCGACATCAGCACCCAGATTCGCTTCCGCAAGGAAGAGGAGTTGCGCAAGGACGAAGCCGCGCTGCGCGCTACCGGCGCGGTGGCCGGGACGGGCACGGTCAAGATCCTGACCAGCTGCCCCAGCTGTCTGCAGGGTTTGAATCGCTATGAAGGCGACTTGAACAACGGACTGCTGGAGGCCGACTACATTGTCGTCGAGATGGCCCGCAAGATCCTGGGTGAGTCCTGGCTGCAAGACTACGTCACGCGCGCC
>JANPNF010000026.1:0-2178 GCA_031427315.1 Burkholderiales bacterium
CGCGCGCTTCTGTCCGAGCCGGCCACCGCGTCGGGACTTGCTGCCCACGCTCTGGCAAGCCGAGGGTTTGTTCATCGTAGGCACCGTCGGGCGGGTGCGGCCGATCAAGGATCAGGCAACCCTGCTGCGCGCCCTGGCGGAGGTGTTGCAGCGCCGGCCGAATTGGCACGCGCGCCTGCGGCTGGTGTTGGTCGGCGACGGGCCTTCGCTGCAGCCCTTGCGGCGGCTGGCTGCGGATCTGGGCATCACCAACCAGGTCTGGTTTGCCGGCGCGCGCCACGATGTGGCGGCGCTGCTGCAGGCCATGAATCTGTTTGTCCTGCCGTCGTTGAACGAAGGCATTTCGAACACGCTGTTGGAGGCCATGGCCACCGGCTTGCCGGTCTTGGCGACAGCAGTCGGTGGCAATGTGGAGCTGATCGATGAGAGCGTGGTTGGGGCGACCTTTGCTCCGGGTGATCATGTGGCTCTGGCGTCGAAGATCGAAAGTTACGCCGGCAATGGTGAAAAATCCACCCACCACGGAGCGGCGGCACGGCAGCGTGTTCTGACCCACTTCAGCCTGCAGGCGATGGTCGCCGCCTATGGTGATATCTACGAAATGCTCTAGGAATGGAGCGCGCGCTGGAGTTTTCGACTTTGAAGGTGGAGCTCCGGCGATGGCCATATCAACCGGATCGGGGTCGGGTTGCTGATGCGGGCGGCCGTGGAGTCGTTGCGGTGAGCGCTGAGCCAAGCGGGTGCCATGCGCGGCCGCTGGCACTTTTTCAAGACACGGCCTCACTGCCACGCGCGTGGACAATCGCCCCGGCATGAACGTCTACCTCACATTCGATATCGAGATCTGGTGCAACGACTGGACTGAGCTCGATCAGCGCTTCCCGGCCAGCTATGAGCGCTATGTTTACGGCCACTCGTCGCAGGGCGACTTTGCCTTGCCCGCCACGCTACAGATGCTGCAGCGCCATGGTCTGCGCGGCGTGTTCTTCGTCGAGCCCTTGTTCTCGGCGCGGTTCGGTCGGCAGTACCTGGAGACCATCGTCAGCATGATCCGCAGCGCGGGCCAAGACGTGCAATTGCACCTGCATCCGGAGTGGACCGACGAGATCCGTCCCGCGCTGTTGGCTGATGTGTCGCGCAAGCGCCAGCACCTCATTCACTATTCGCTGGACGAGCAGACCGCGCTGATCCGCTTTGCCAAGCACACGCTAGAAGCCGCCGGCGCGCCGCCTGTCACCGCGTTTCGGGCTGGCAGCTATGCCGCCAACCAGGCCAGCTACCTGGCGTTGCAGCGCAACAGCATCCTGATCGACAGCAGCCTCAACGAGATCGATGCAGCCAGCGGCACCGACATCCCCAATCCGGCGAGCTATCTGACGCGGCGCGAGATCGAGGGTGTCACGAGCTATCCGGTGACCGTGTTCCGCGACGGCCTGGGCCGGCTGCGGCCAGCCCAGGTCGGCGCCTGCAGCTTCGCCGAAATGCGTGCTGCCCTGCTGGCGGCCGAAACCAGTGGCTGCCAGCACTTCGTTATCGTGTCGCACAACTTCGAGATGCTCAAGCCGGCAAGCAGCGAGCCCGACCACGTCGTGGTGCGGCGCTTCGAACAACTTTGCGGTTTCCTGGCCGCGCATTCGCAGCGCTTCACAGTGGGGTCCTTCGCGGTGGCACCACCTGCCGGCGCCTCGCCGGTGCAGCGCGAATCGCGGCCCCGCGTGGGCGCCTGGGCCACCGCTGTACGCTTGGCCGAGCAGGCTTGGCGGCGGCTGGCATGAGGGGACTGAACTGCGATAACGGTGCTCACGCTTGGCGCCGGTGCCGTCCCGAGTTGCGCGGCACCGGCTTCCGTGCTGTATTGACAGCAGTCTGTGCGTTCGCCCCACACTCTATCTGCGAGCATCCCGACTTGCTGTCATCGGCCTCGCAATTCCTGGCATGAATCTTTTCAAACCGCTTTTTTCGACGCTGTCGCCGCCGGCCGGCGGCGCCCGCTTGTCAGTGCTGATCTTCCACCGTGTGCTGCCGGCCCCCGATCCACTGTTCCCTGGCGAGGTCGACAGTCGCCAGTTCGACCAGATCGTCGGCTGGCTTCGCGCCTGGTGCAATGTCTTGCCGCTCGACGAGGCGGTGCTGCGCTTGAGGGCAGGCACCTTGCCGGCAAGGGCGGCGGCGATCACC
>JANPNF010000027.1:0-4908 GCA_031427315.1 Burkholderiales bacterium
GTTGGGCCAGAAGTTCACCAGCTGGATGGCCTTGTTGGGCGAGCCCAGGCGGTCGATCCGGCCGAAGCGCTGGATGATGCGCACCGGGTTCCAGTGGATGTCGTAGTTCACCAGCCAGTCGCAGTCCTGCAGGTTCTGGCCTTCAGAGATGCAGTCGGTGGCGATCAGCAGGTCCAGTTCGCCTTCTGCGGCCAGGTCGACCGGGCGCTCCTTGGATCGCGGCGAGAACGACGTGAGGATGCTGGAGAGGTCTTTGCGCATGCCGGGCAAGGTGGCCTGGTTGCGGCCGGAGCCGGTGACCAAGGCCGCCTCGATGCCGAGCGTGCTCTTCGCCCATCCAGCCAGGTTTTCGTACAGGTAAATGGCGGTGTCAGCGAAGGCGGTGAAGACGATGAGCTTGCGGTTGCCCGGGTTGGTCGGCTGCCGGCACTTGCCGGTGATCAGGTCGCGCAGCGCCGACAGCTTGGCATCACGCGCTGCGTCGACCTGCTCGGCGGCAGCGGACAAGGTGGCCAGCCGGTTGCGATCCTCAATCAGGTCCTGCTTCCAGCGCGCCAAGTCCACATCGCCCAGCAGCACCTTGACCTTGCGCCCAACCAGCAGCGGCTCGAAATTGGGGTCGTCGAGGTCGACGTCCGAGATGTCGAGTTCTTCCAGCTCTGGTTCGTGCGCCTCAACCCTGGCCAGCATGCCTTCGACGTCTCGCAACTGGCGGCGCACCGTCAGGCCGAAGGAGTGCACGGAGCTTTCCATGCGCTTCAGGACGTTGACCCGCAGCAGGTGGATCAGGCTCTCCTCGCGGTCGGCCTGCCGGAAGAAACTTTCGCCACCGCGAATCTGGGTGCTGTATTTGGCGTCGTAGGCCGCCTGCTTGTGGGGCAGCACGTACCGCAACGGCGCGTAAGAGGCCAGGTTCAGCCGCCGGATCTCGCGGTTGATCTCGGCGATGGGCCGGAAGTCGCCAGCCAGATCGACATCGCACTTGAGGTTGATGGGCGCCAGGCGGTCAGGAAAGCGGCCCGTCTCGGCGGTGCCGTAGTAGCGCTCGATGTGGCGCCGCGACCGAGCGATGGTCAGGTGGTCCAGCAACGTGAAGTAGTCGAAGCCGAGCATCTCGACCAGCGCCGAGGGGACGCGAGCGGCCTCTTCGAGGTTGAGCCACTTATTAAAGGAGGCCTGGGCACGGCGGGTGGTGGCCTCGATGCTGTCGATGCCATGTGCCGACAGGGCCATGTCGTCGCCCTCGGTGACGAAAGCGATCTGGTTGCGCAGGTCGGCCAGGCGGTTGTTCACCGGTGTCGCCGACAGCATCAAGACTCGGGTCTTGACGCCTTCTTTGATGATTCGGCGCATGAGCCGGTCGTACCGAGTTTCCTGACCCTGGCGCGGCGACTTCTTGTTGCGAAAGTTGTGCGACTCGTCGATGACCACCAGGTCGTAGTTGCCCCAGTTCACGTTCGCCAGGTCGATGTCGCCGGAGGCGCCGCCATCGCGCGACAGGTCGGTGTGGTTCAGCACGTCGTAGTTGAAGCGGTCCCCAGCCAGGATGTTGCGACGGTCGTTGGTCTTGTACAGCGTCCAGTTGTCGCGCAGCCGCTTGGGGCACAGCACCAGGACACGGTCGTTGCGTAGCTCGGCGTACTTGATGACCGCCAGCGCCTCAAAGGTCTTGCCCAGGCCCACGCTGTCGGCCAGGATGCAGCCCCCAAAGCGGTCGAGCTTTTCAACCACGCCCACAACGCCGTCGCGTTGGAAGCGGTACAGCTTCTTCCAGACGATCGTGTTCCGGATGCCGGTGGCGCTGTTGACGACACGCTCTTCGTCGAGGGCATCGTCGCCGCCAAGCAGATGGCGGAGCATCAACGCGTAGATGGTGAGCGGATCCTGAGACGTGGCGATGGACCGAAGGGCAGCGACCAGGGCGGCTTTGGCTTCGGGCCCAGACTTCAGCATGCCCCATTGCTGGTCGAACCAGGCTGCGAGCATCGCGGCTTCGGACGCCGTCTCGGCCGCTTGGATCAGGTTCATCGGGTTCCCCGGCGACAAGCCCAACCCGTCGGTGCTCAGGGACAGCGCACCCAGCATCGCGGACTGTGGGGCGCCGGCCTCGCTGCGCGTGACGACGAGTCCTTGAGGGATCGGGCCTGTCGCGGTCCGCACCTCGGCTTTGCTCTCGAGCCAGGTTGCCAAGTTGCGGGCCAAGTGCGGCCCCTGCAGCCGGTTGCGTGCAGCACGATCCGAAGCGGTGCCCAGCAGCGCCAGGGCATCGACAGCCTGCGGGAGTACCGCCCGCACGGGACCCGCGACCGCCAAGGCAGAGGCCAGTTCCTCCCAGGCAAAGAGCGAAAGGAACGGGCTGGCGACATCAAGTCCGGCGCCCGGCTTCAGACTGGGTCGAAGGTGATCGACGACCCGGTCCTGGCCGGCATTCACGACAAATCTCACTGTGGGTTCTCCAGAAGCAGTTGTGCATCAGCGAAGTGCAACCCGCAGCAGCAGGCGAGCCTTTTCCCAGTCGCGGCGAACGGTACGGTCCGAAACGCCCAGCGCGGATGCGATTTCACCATCGGTCATGCCGCCGAAATACTGCATCTCGACCACCTGGGCCAGGCGTGGTTCCGCTTGCGCCAGCGTGCACAGGGCCTCGTGAACTTCCATCACTTGATCTTCGGGCGCGGCCAGACGCTCGCCCAGTTCTGTGTCCAGTGGCAGGTGTTCCGCATGTTCACCCCGGCGTTGCGTCAACCGGGCACGCGCATGATCGACGATCACGCTGCGCATGACCTGTGACGCGTAAGCCATGAACGCGGGCAGTTCGTTCGAGTTCAGATCGCCGCGTTCCGACAAACGAAGGAACGACTCGTGCACCAGTGACGTGGTGTCGAGAAGCGTCCAGGTGTCCTCGCGGCGCATCTTGGAATGCGCCATGCGCCGAAGTTCGGGATAGAGCGCCGCAACGCGGCCTGCCAGTGTCCCTGGCGCCGGTGATACCGCAGCAGACGGGTCGGGTCCGGGGTCTCGAATGCCGCGGGTTGGTTCGTTCATCGGGTCACCGCGCATGGGAAATGTGACCTCATTTCGGGGGAGAGGCTTCTGAAGACTGGGCAAGTTGGGGCGATGGCGGCAGCCGATCACTTGGCTGTTACCCGAAGGCTTGGGGACAGGCTGGGGTGCCGCGCCCAGATCGCCTTGGCCTGACCTGCATGATTTCGCGACGAAGTGAAATCGTTCGTAGCGGCGTCCGCTCGTGCCAGCGCTTCGAGCGATCGGGCAAGGTCCAGGCTCATTTCTGCGACCTGGGTCTTCCGGAAAACCTCGGCCGCCAACCGCAGTTCTGGCCGTGCTTCGTTGACGCGACCCGTTGCCATCAGCACTTCGCCGAGAGCGAAGCGCGCACGGGCCGCATGGTCGGACCAGTGGTGCGCATCGTTGCGGGCTTCAATGGTTTTCAGAAAGTCCCGCAACTTCGCTTCGGCCTGCTGCATCTGACCTTCCAGCGCCAAGGTGCGCGCTTGCAGCACCTCCAGCCGCCAGAGCTCGTAGAACCGAGCCGATTCCGGGTTCAACTGCTGCTTCAGGATTGCATCCAGTGAGGCACGTGCGCGCTGCCGATCTTGCGTCTCGAGGCCCAGTTCGATCGATGACAGGTGGTAGTCGAGGGTCCTGAAAGAAAAGACTGGGCCTTCGTCTGCGAGGTTCCGGCGCTGCACTTCCAGCATCTCGGCGGCTTCCGCCAGGCGCCCCGCCGCGAGGTAGGCACCGACCCAGAAAGTGGGTTGGCCGTACCGCAGGGGCTGGCCGTTGCCTGGCTTGGGGTCGGGGAGTGACTTCGTGCTGTGTGCCCACATTGCCTCAGCCCTGTTCAGGCTGGCCAATGCCAGTTCAATTCGCCCAGTGCGCCACGCCGCTCGGGAGTGGATCTTGAACGGCATGACCATTTCGGGCGTGAGGTCAGCCACTGGAAGCTGGTTCAACCTCAACACCGCCTTGTCTGCCGTGCGGAAGGCGTCCTCGAGATTGCCGGTTGCGTCGAACCAGCGCCAAAGGCCTTGATACACCCATTGCTCTTCGGTCGCCACCTCAGTGCCCTCGACCGACTTGATCGCCGATTCGATGCGAGACCGCGCCGCGTCGATGTTGCCGTTGTACAGCTCGGCAGCACCCAGCCAGGATTCGATGGCGAAGGACTTGGCACGCTGATCCGGGCCCATCGCATCGTGCAGCGCCATCGCCTGTCGCAATTCGTCGAGCCCTTCTCGCAGCTGGCCGCCCTGCAGCCGAAGGATTCCCAGATTCATGTGAAAGAAGCTCTTGGCCGCCAGGTTCTCGCTGCGCGCCATCCACACCTGACCTTCGGCAGTGGCCGCGAGGCCCAGCGCCAGGTTGCCGCGCGCGCCCGCATCCGCGACCACGCCGGCATAACGCACCCAAGCGGTGGCCAAGGCCTCGCTGGTACTCGGAATGCGCTTGAGTGCCGCCCGCGCTGGCGCAGCTGCGGTCACCGCTTCTTCTGCCAGGCCCATGACTGACAGGCCCCAAGCGACGTCGACAAGCGCATCGGCATGGGCCAGGCTGTCTTCGCCGAAGGCCACGCGGGCAAGCTCCGCACGCTGCCGCCCCAGCGCGACGCTGCGATCGAGCAAGCCCATTTCACGGTAGATCGTCCCGAAGGTCGCCAGCAAATCGATGCGCACTTCGGGTGTGACCGCTTGGTCGGCAGCCAGCCTGTCGACGCCGCGGTCGAGTAGCTCGCGTGCGGTGCGCTGACGGGCCGCCTTGACGTCTTTGCCACCCCGGCCGTTGGCGCTGAACACGTCCTCCATGAACTTCGAGACCATTTGCGCGCGGGTGGCTTCTTGCCGCGCCAGACGCTCCTGCACCTGCGCGCGCTGCGCCTGATGCATCGAC
>JANPNF010000028.1:0-3655 GCA_031427315.1 Burkholderiales bacterium
CACGCCCGGCTTCGCTGCGCCCGAGATGTACCGCCGTGACGGCACGCTGGGCCCCTGGACAGACATCTATGCGATCGGCGCCTGCATCTATGCCTGCATGCAGGGCTACCCGCCGAACGACGCGCCGCAGCGCATCGAGAAAGACCGGCTCGCCCTCAGCCTGTCGCGGTTGCGCAGTGAGTATTCCGACAACCTGATCGAAGTCACCGAGTGGTGCATGTCGCTCGACCCGCTGTCGCGCCCGCAAAGCGTGTTCGCGCTGCAGAAGGAGTTGGCGCGCGAGACCGAGCGCCGCTACACCAAGCTGAGTTTCGGCGAGCGGCTGAAGATGCAACTCGAAAACCTGACCACCGGCGCCAAAGTCTGAACTGGCTCACCGCATGCGCTTTTCCGTCTACCAGGTCAGCCGCAAAGGCGGCCGCGAAAAAAACGAAGACCGCATGGGGTATTCGTACACCCGCGACTCCGGTCTGTTCGCGGTGGCCGACGGCATGGGCGGGCACCCGGAAGGCGAGGTGGCGTCGCAGCTCGCCTTGCAAACGATGTCGGCGCTTTTCCAACGTGAGGCCAAGCCGACGCTGGCCGATCCGCTGGCCTTCCTGAACCAGGCCATCATGGCCGGGCATCATCAGCTGCTGCGCTATTCGGCGCAGAAGGCGCTGGCCGACACGCCGCGCACCACCATCATTGCCTGCGTGCTGCAAGGCGACTCGGCTTACTGGGCACATTGCGGCGATTCGCGCCTGTACATCGTGCGGGGCGACAAGCTCGTGGCGCGCACGCGCGACCATTCCTACTCCGAGCTGCAGGACGCATTGCATTCGGTGGTGCCGATGCGCGAGCGCCTAAACCGCAACGTGCTGTTCACCTGCCTGGGCAGCCCGGGCAAGCCGGTGGTCGACACCGCCGGGCCGCTTTTGATGTTGAGAGGCGACCGGCTGATGCTGTGCTCTGACGGCTTGTGGAGCACCGTCACCGACGCATCGATCACCGAACAGCTGGCGCAGCACGCGATCACTGAATCGGTACCCGAGCTGGTCGAGCAGGCGCTGCGCAACGGCGGGCCGAAGTGCGACAACGTGTCGGTGATGGCCATCGAGTGGGAAACCTCCGAAGCCGCCACCAGTGCGGCTGGCGTGTCCACACAGGCGTTGGGCGAAGAGGTGTTCGCCTCAACGATCCAGGCCAGCGTGCTCGGCCACGATGTGATCGACGACCTCGACGATGCCGAGATCGAGCGATCGATCAAAGAAATCAACGACGCCATCCGGCGCTCGTCGTCACCAAAAAAATCCTGAGGGTTCCGACATGAGTTTCACACGCACGCAAGGGCGCGGCGTCGATGCGTTGCGGCCGGTTCGCATCACACGGCACTACACCAAACACGCCGAAGGCTCGGTGCTGATCGCCTTCGGCGACACCCAGGTGCTGTGCACCGCCTCGGTCGAAGAGAAGGTGCCACAGCACAAACGCGGCAGCGGAGAAGGCTGGGTCACCGCCGAATACGGCATGCTGCCGCGCGCCACCCACACCCGCAGCGACCGCGAGGCGGCCAAGGGCAAGCAAAGCGGCCGCACGCAGGAAATACAACGGCTGATCGGCCGCTCGCTGCGCTGCGTGTTCGACCTGAAGGCACTCGGCGAGCGCACGATCTCGCTCGACTGCGATGTGATCCAGGCCGATGGCGGCACGCGCACCGCAGCGATCACCGGCGCTTTCGTCGCGGCGCACGATGCGGTCAATGGCTTGATCGCGCAGGGCAAGCTCGCCAAGTCGCCGATCCGCGAGTTCGTCGCAGCGATCTCAGTCGGCATCGTCGACGGCACGCCGCTGCTCGACCTGGAATACACCGAAGACTCGGCTTGCGACACCGACATGAATGTGGTGATGACCGGCGCCGGCGGCTTCGTCGAAGTGCAGGGCACGGCCGAAGGCGCCTCGTTCTCGCGCGTCGAGATGGACAGCCTGCTGCAGCTTGCCGACCAGGGCATTCGACAACTCGTTGCCGCACAGCGCCACGCGCTCGGGATGTGATGCCGTGAAGCTGGTGCTGGCCTCGAACAACGTGGGTAAGCTGGCCGAGCTACAGGCGCTGTTCGCGCCGCTGGGCATCGCCTTGGTGACGCAGGGTGCGCTCGGCATTCCCGAGGCCGAGGAGCCGCACTTGACCTTCATCGAGAATGCACTTGCGAAGGCCCGCCATGCGGCGCGCCACGCGCAGGCCGCGGCCATCGCCGACGACTCGGGCCTGTGCGTCGATGCGCTCGGTGGCGCGCCAGGCGTGCGCTCGGCGCGGTTTGCCGAAGACCACGGCCAGCCGAAGGGCGATGCACCCAACAACCGGGTGCTGCTCGACAAGCTGTCGGCGTTCCCGGAAGCGTCGCAGCGCAGCGCACGTTTCGTCTGTGCGCTGGTGGCCGTGCGCTCGGCCGACGACCCGCAGCCGCTGGTGGCGATGGGCCGCTGGGGCGGCGTGATCTGGCCATCGCCGCGTGGTGAATTCGGCTTCGGCTACGACCCGCTGCTGTACATCCCCGAGTTGGAGCAGACGGTCGCCGAGCTGAGCCCCGACGACAAGAACGAGCGCAGCCACCGCGGCCTCGCAGCGCGCGAGATGCTGCGGCAGATGCGCGAGGTCTGGGGCCTTGGCTGAACGAACGGCCCTACCAGCCATCGTGCCGGCGGATGGCGCCGAGGCGGCATCGGCAGCGGTCAACGTCGATCCGAACCAGCTGCTCGCCCGCTACCTGCGCCCCGGCACGTTGAACCTCGCGGCGCTGCCGCCGCTGTCGCTGTACGTGCACCTGCCGTGGTGCCTGAAGAAGTGCCCGTACTGCGATTTCAACTCTCACGAACCCCGTTTTGCTGCGCCTGCCGAAGCGCCTCAGCAACCACCGTTTGACAGATACCTCGACGCCCTGCGCTGTGACCTCGAAGCCGCGCTGCCCTTTATCTGGGGCCGGCGCATCCACACGGTGTTCATCGGCGGTGGCACGCCCAGCCTGTTTCCACCTGAGCGCATCGAGCAGCTGATCACCGACATCCGCGCCCGGCTGCCGCTGGAGCCCGGGTGCGAGATCACGCTGGAGGCCAACCCGGGCACCTTCGAGCGCGACCGCTTTCGCGGCTACCGCGCGGCGGGTGTCACGCGCCTGTCGGTCGGTGTGCAGAGCTTCGACGACGCCAAGCTCGCGGCACTCGGCCGCGTGCACGACGGCGCGCAGGCAAGGGCGGCGCTGGCCGAAGCGAGCGAGGCCTTCGACACCTACAACCTCGACCTGATGTACGCCTTGCCCGGCCAGACGCTGGCCGAGCTCGACGCCGACCTCACCACCGCGTTGTTGTTCAACCCGCCGCACCTGTCGATTTACCACCTGACGATCGAGGCGAACACGCTGTTCGCGAAGCACCCGCCTGCGGGCGTTTTGCAGTTACCCGACGACGACATCGCCTTCGACATGCAGGACCGCATCACGCAGGCCACCGAGGCCGCCGGCCTGTCGCGCTACGAGGTGTCGGCCTTCGCCCGGTCAGGCCACCGCTGTGCACACAACCTGAACTACTGGCAGTTCGGCGACTACCTCGGCATCGGCGCCGGCGCACACAGCAAGATCAGCTACCCGCACCGCGTGGTGCGCCAGGTGCGCTTTCGCGA
>JANPNF010000029.1:0-4905 GCA_031427315.1 Burkholderiales bacterium
CTTCGACGCCTCTCGATTTCGGATCGAACCCATGACCCAACTGCAGATTACCGGCATGACTTGCGACTCGTGTGCCACGCACGTGAAGAAGGCGCTGGAACAGGTGCCCGGCGTCCGCTCGGCCAGCGTGTCCTATGCCAATGGCACGGCGGAACTGGCTACGACCAGCGACACGCCTCTGGCGGCGCTCACGGCAGCGGTGGCCTCACTCGGTTACGGCGCGGCGCTTGCCGATGCGCCTGCCTCCGGCCAGGGCGCAAGCGTGCTCGACAAGACGCCGGGCCTGCGAGGCCGCCCCGAGGCCACAGGCAGGGCTGGTGAGTTGCACGTCGCTGTCATCGGCAGCGGCGGTGCTGCGATGGCGGCGGCGCTGAAGGCGGTCGAGCTTGGGGCGCGGGTCACACTGATCGAACGCGGCACCATCGGCGGCACGTGCGTCAACGTCGGTTGCGTGCCATCGAAGATCATGATCCGCGCCGCCCATGTTGCGCACCTGCGGCGCGAGAGCCCGTTCGACGCTGGCGTATCCGCGGCGCGCCCCATCATCGACCGTGGCCGGTTGCTGGCACAGCAACAAGCCCGTGTCGACGAATTGCGGCAGGCCAAGTACGAGAACATCCTGCAAAGCACACCGGCCATCACCGTGCTGCACGGCCAGGCGCGCTTCAGGAGCGCCACTCGGCTTGCCGTGCTCCTGAACGACGGCGGCGAGCGCGAGTTGCCGTTCGACCGCTGCCTGATCGCGGCCGGCGCCAGCGGTGGTGGTGCCACCGATCTCGGGCCTGGGCGACACGCCGTTCTGGACCTCGACCGAAGCGCTCGTCAGCCAGACCATTCCGTCACGACTGGCGGTCATCGGCTCGTCGGTGGTCGCGCTCGAGCTGGGTCAGGCCTTTGCACGTCTGGGCAGCCGGGTGACCGTGCTGGCGCGCAACACCTTGTTCTTCCACGAGGACCCCGCAATCGGCGAGGCGATCACGGCGGCGTTCCGTGCAGAGGGCATCGAGGTGCTCGAGCACACGCAGGCCAGCCGTGTCAGCCACGCGAACGGTGAATTCGTTCTCACGACGCCGAGCGGCGAGGTCCGCGCAGACCAGCTGCTGGTCGCCACTGGTCGCGCGCCCAACACGCCCGGGCTCGGACTCAACGTCGCTGGCATCGCGGTCGACCAGCGCGGCGCCATCGTTGTTGACGGGGGAATGCGGACCTCGAACGCGAACATCTTCGCCGCGGGTGATTGCACCGACCAGCCGCAGTTCGTCTACGTCGCGGCAGCCGCCGGCACCCGCGCGGTAATCAACATGAACGGCGGCGATGCCACGCTCGACCTGAGCGCCATGCCTGCGGTGGTCTTCACAGACCCGCAGGTGGCGACGGTAGGCTTGACCGAGGCCGGGGCCCGCCTGAAGGGCATCGAGACCGACAGCCGCACGCTCGGCCTGGACAACGTGCCGCGCGCGTTGGCCAACTTCGACACCCGCGGCTTCATCAAGCTGGTGGCCGAAGCGGGCAGCGGCCGCTTGCTCGGCGTGCAGGCGGTGACGCCGGAAGCTGGCGAGCTGATCCAGACCGCGGTGCTGGCGATCCGCTCGCGCATGACCGTGCAGGAACTGGCCAACCAGTTGTTCCCCTACCTGACCATGGTCGAGGGCCTCAAGCTCTGCGCGCAGACCTTCACCAAGGACGTGACGCAGCTGTCCTGCTGCGCCGGATAAACCGATGCCAAACCCGAGGACAAACCAATGATGGACATGGGAAACATGGGTGGCATGTGCTGGATGATGGGCGCCATGGGGTTGTTCTGGCTGCTGGTCGCGGCCGGCCTGGTGATCGGTGTTCTCGCGCTGGTGAAATACCTCCGTAAGAAATAGCCGGGCCACCTTTGGAGAACTGAATGACGAAACCCTATGACCTGATCGTGATCGGCACCGGCACCGCCGCAATGACGGCCGCGATGCGTGTGCGTGCGGCGGTTGGCGCGTTGCGGTCATCGACTACCGCCCCTTCGGTGGAACCTGCGCACTGCGCGGATGCGACCCGAAGAAGATACTGATCGGCGGTGCCGAAGCACTCGATCACGCGCGCCGCATGCAGGGCAAAGGCGTCAGCGGCGACGTGCACGTCGACTGGCAACAGTTGATGGCGTTCAAACGCACGTTCACCGACCCCGTAGAAGACGACGGCGGGCTATCAGGTCCATTCGACGCTGGAGGAAACGGAGTCGGTGGTCGAAGTCGACGTGGTGGTGCACGCGGCGGGTCGGGCGACCGATTTCGACGCGCTCGATCTGTCGGCCGCTGGCGTCGCAAGCGACAATGGCCGTCTCAGGCGGAACGAGTTTCTGCAGAGTGCTACGAACGCGCGCGTGTACGCGGCAGGTGACGCGGCGCAAAACGGACCCCCGCTCACGCCCGTCGACAGCCACGATGCGAAGGTCGTTGCGGCCAATCTGCTCGGAGGCAACCACCACAAGGCGAATTACGAAGGCGTTCCCAGCGTGGCTTTCACCATTCCACAATTGCGTCCTTCGGCCTCAGCGAAGCCGCGGCAAGGGAACAAGGCATCAAGCTGCGCGTGCAGACCGCGCGAACTCCCACTTGGTTCACGGCGCGCCAGCAAGCAGAGCCGGTCTACGGCCACAAGGTCCTGATCGATGATGAAACCGACCTCATCGTCGGTGCCCATTTGGTGGGGCCGCATGTGGACGAGGTGATCAACATCTTCGCGCTGGCCATCCGACACGGCCTGAGGGCGGACGATCTGAAGTCGACGATGTTCGCGTATCCCACCGGAGCGTCGGATATCGGGTCCATGCTGTAGGGCTGGCCAGACCGGCGTCACCCGAGGTCTGCATAGGCTCGATGCCCGCCATCCTGGTACCCACACTACGTTCGTATCAGCTCATTGGCGCCGGGCCGGTGCGAGGACGGACGCAGCCGCCGCGATGGGTGTCAAACAGTGAGGTCACGAGTGGCTGCTTTGTGCCTTTCAGGCAGTTCTTTCGTAAGCGGTCATTCAACCCCGTCTTTCCAAGTCAAGCCTGAACGAGGAAGCTACGTGTCCATGTAGAGCTGAACTGACCCCCAGAAGTTGGACTCATCCGAGAGACCAACTTGAACAAATACTCCGAGCAGCAAAAGCTGAATGCCGTCGAGAGCTACCGCTCCGGCGAACTGGGGCTCCGTGCAACGGCGGCGCTTCACAACGTCGACGTCGCATCGCTTCGCAAATGGGTTGCCGCATACGAAGCAATCGGTATCGCTGGCATTCAGCGTAAGCGGCGGCAGACGTACGACCTAAACTTCAAGCTCGAGGTCCTGCAGAAAGTTAAGTCGGAGGATCTGTCCTATCGGCAGGCAGGAGCACTGTTCAACGTTCGCCGCTCCGACTCCATCGCCGCATGGGAGCGCGCATATGACAGAGATGGCATAGCCGGTCTCATGCCCCATCAATATTCAAGTCGAGAACCGGAGGCGCCGCGCGGCGCCTCCAAGCCATTTCCAGATCCTGACGATGCGGAGCTGCCGAGCCGCCAAGAATTGCTAGAAGAAGTGGAAGTCCTTCGCGCGGAGAACGCATTCCTAAAAAAATTGAAGGCCTTAGTTCAAGATCAATCGAAATCGGCGCCAGGCAGCGAGCGAAAATCGTGATTGAACTAAGGCCTCAATACCCTCTGGCCGCGCTCCTCGGCGCCGCTGGCCTTGCGCGGAGCACCTTCTACTACCAGCAGGCAGCCCTGAAGGTCACAGACAAGTATGCGGCCGCCAAAGACCAGATCCAGGCGATCTACGACCGGCACAAGGGCCGATACGGCTATCGGCGCATCACGGCGACGCTGCGTAGGCAAGGCAGCACGATCAACCACAAGACGGTGCAGCGGCTTATGCACGAGCTGCAGCTAAAGTCGCTCGTCCGTCTAAAGAAGTACCGGTCGTACCGCGGGCAAGTTGGGCAGGTTGCTCCGAATCTCATCAACAGAGACTTTGATGCATCACGTCCAAACGAGAAGTGGGTGACCGACGTTACCGAGTTCAAGGTCGACGGACAGAGGCTGTACCTGTCCCCCGTCATGGATTTGTTCAACGGCGAAATACTTGCGTACACGACAGCAAGGCGGCCGCTCTTCAACATGATCGGTTCAATGCTGAGCAGGGCGTTCTCTCGCCTCGGACCAGATGACCGACCGGTCCTGCATTCCGACCAAGGTTGGCAGTATCAGATGGAGAAGTACCGCCAACGACTTGATGAGCGAGCCATCACCCAGAGCATGTCTCGAAAGGGAAATTGCTTGGACAACGCCGCGATGGAGAGCTTCTTCGGAACGTTGAAATCGGAATATTTCCATCTAAACAAGTTCAGCAGTCTGGACGAACTGGAGGTAGGTCTGAGGGGCTATATCCGCTACTACAACCAAGACCGAATCCGGCTGAAACTGAACGGGTTGAGCCCCATCGAATATCGTCAGCGCGCCGCCACAAACTAGCCCACCACGTCCAACTTCTGGGGGTCAGTTCAGCTCTACATGGACACGTAGCTTCCTCGTTCAGGCTTGACTTGGAAAGACGGGGTTGAATGACCGCTTACCGTCGAGTAGAACCGCACCCGTTTTCCATGTCGGGTGATACCGCTCACGCCGATGGCCGTGGCCAAGTGCGTCTTGCCCGTGCCCGGCCCGCCAATGAACACCGCGTTGTGCGCGTCCTGTGTGAACGCCATGGCACCCAATTTGTCGACCAAACCACGGTCCACCCGAGAAGACTCAAAGTCGAAGCCCGCCATGTCGCGGTGCGCGGGGAACTTGGCGGCGCTCATCTGGTGATTCACCGAGCGCATCAATCGATCCGTTGTCTCGGCATGCAGCAGATGCTCGAGCAGCCACCGTGACGTGTCCAAACCGGCACTGCC
>JANPNF010000030.1:0-9717 GCA_031427315.1 Burkholderiales bacterium
GGCGTGCCATTCGGTGCTGTTGGCATGGAGCGCGACCAGTTCACCGAGTGGCGCCAGCGCGCGCTGCAATTCCCAGCCGATCTGACCGTTCTTGCCGAACAACAGGATCTTCATGGCGGGGGCGTGCTGGCTGTTCGTGCGGCGTAGTTGGCATCGACCCACTCCCGGTACGCGCCGCTTTGCACCCGGGCCACCCAATCGGCATGGTCGAGGTACCAGCGCACTGTTTTGCGGATGCCGGTCTCGAAGGTCTCGGCCGGCTTCCAGCTCAACTCGCGCTCGAGCTTGCGGGCATCGATCGCGTAGCGGCGGTCGTGCCCCGGGCGGTCGGTGACGTGGGTGATCAGCCGGCGGTACGGGCCGGCTGCATCGGGGCGCATCTCGTCGAGCAACGCGCACACCGTGTGCACGATGTCGATGTTGGGCTGCTCGTTCCAGCCGCCGATGTTGTAGGTTTCACCGACGCGGCCACGCTCCAGCACCACCCGGATCGCGGCGCAGTGGTCACCCACATAAAGCCAGTCACGCACCTGCCGGCCGTCGCCGTAGACCGGCAGCGGCTTGCCCGCGAGTGCATTGATGATCAGCAGCGGGATCAGCTTCTCGGGGAAATGGAACGGCCCGTAGTTGTTGCTGCAGTTGGTGGTCAGCACCGGCAGGCCGTAGGTGTGGTGCCAGGCGCGCACCAGATGATCGCTGGCCGCCTTGCTGGCCGAATAGGGGCTGTTGGGTTCGTACAGATTTGTCTCGGTGAACGGCGGGTCGGTTGGGCCGAGCGAGCCATAGACCTCGTCGGTGGACACGTGGTGGAAGCGGAACGCAGTCTTACCCGCCTCCGGCAGCGCCGACCAAAATTCCCGGGCCGCTTCCAGCAAGGTGAAGGTGCCGTGCACGTTGGTGTGGACGAAGGCGCCCGGCCCGTGGATGCTGCGATCAACATGGCTTTCGGCTGCAAAGTGCACCACCGCGCGCGGTCGGTGGGTGGCGAACAAGGTGTCGAGCAAGGCGCGGTCGGTGATGTCGCCGTGGACGAACACATGGCGCGCATCGCCCGCCAGCGAGGCCAGGTTGTCCCGGTTGCCCGCGTAGGTCAGCGCATCCAGGTTGAGCACCGCTTCGTTCGAGCGTGCCAGCCAGTCGAGAACAAAGTTTGCGCCGATGAAACCGGCGCCGCCTGTCACGAGAATCATGGGTGCTGTAGTGGAGTCTGGGAGGTCGCATCCGGCGCGAACAGCCGCAAGCCAACCTGATTCTAGGGGCGGCTTCGGGCGGATTCCCCGTGACCGATGCCAGCGGCGATAATCATGTCATGACTGAAACACCCCAAGAAGCCGGCCCCGACACCCCAGCCTCCGAGCCGGTTGCGGCCCCGGTGCGCTTCGACACGCTGGCGCTCGACGACAAACTGCTGCGCGCGGTGGCCGATTCCGGCTATACGCAGATGACGCCGATCCAGGCCAAGGCGATCCCGATCGTGCTCGATGGCCGCGATGTGATGGGCGCGGCGCAAACCGGCACCGGCAAGACCGCGGCGTTCACACTGCCTCTGCTGCAGAAGATGCTCAAGCACGAGAACAGCAGTGCCTCGCCCGCGCGCCACCCGGTGCGTGCGCTGGTGCTGGCCCCCACCCGCGAGCTGGCCGACCAGGTCGCCAACAACGTCAAGACCTACGCCAAGCACAGCAAACTGCGCTCGATGGTGGTGTTCGGCGGCATCGACATGAAGCCGCAGACGGCCGAGCTGAAGACGGGTGTCGAGGTGCTGATCGCCACGCCGGGCCGCCTGCTCGACCACATCGAGGCGAAGAATTGCAACCTGGGCCAAGTCGAATACGTTGTGCTCGACGAAGCAGACCGCATGCTCGACATTGGCTTTTTGCCTGACTTGCAGCGCATCCTGAGCTACCTTCCCAAGCAACGGCAGACGCTGTTGTTTTCGGCCACCTTTTCGCCTGAGATCAAGCGGCTGGCCGAGAGTTATCTGCAGAACCCGATTTTGGTCGAGGTGGCCCGGCCGAATGCCACCGCGACCAACGTCGAGCAGCGCTTCTTCAGCGTCGCCACCGACGATAAGCGCGCCGTGGTGCTCAAGCTCATCAAAGAGCGCGCGCTGACGCAGGCGCTGGTGTTCGTCAACTCGAAGCTCGGCTGCGCGCGGCTGGCGCGCTCGTTCGAGCGCGACGGTCTGCGCACCAACGCACTGCACGGCGACAAGTCGCAAGACGAGCGCTTGAAAGCGCTGGAAGCCTTCAAGCGCGGCGAGGTCGATGTGCTGGTGTGTACCGATGTGGCGGCGCGCGGCCTCGACATCGCCGACCTGCCGGCGGTGTTCAATTTCGACGTGCCGTTTAATGCCGAGGACTATGTGCACCGCATCGGTCGCACCGGCCGCGCAGGAGCCTCGGGCCTGGCAGTGACGCTGGTGTCGCCAAGCGACACGCGACTGGTCGCTGACATCGAGAAGCTGATCAAGAAGAAGATCGAGCTGGAGCCGATCGAGCTCGACGAAGCGCCGGTGCGCCGCGAACCGCGCCCAGAGCGGACTCGCCGCGAGGCGAGCGAGCAGCCACCCGCGGTGGCCGATGCCGCCTTGGACACCGTGGACCCCGTGGAATTGGTGGCCGCCAGTCGGCCGCCGCGTTCGCCTTACCGCAGTGCCGCAGAGGGCGCCCGCAAGGCGCCGACCGATCCGTTTTTCGACCGGCCCTACGAGCCGAGCACTCGCGCGCCGCCCGCTTGGGAGTCGGCGCCCGTGGCCTCCGCAGGGTTGTCGCGGGGCGTGTCGCCCAACATCAAGACAAAACGGCGCGTTGCCGCGTTGTTCGGCGAGAAACTGACGGCCGATCAAAGCGAGTGACGGCCGACCAGCAACAGCGGCCGCCTGAGGAGCCTCAAGCGAGCAGGCAAAACACCGCTGGCGTGTCGTTCGGTATCGACGTCGGTTTGGCTTTCCAGTCGGCCATGCTGTCGCTGCGACTCCAACCGGGGGCGAGAGTCAACCCGCAGCTGACCGACAGGCGCGTACTGCCGTTCAGCGCGCCCAGCAAGGCGCTCAGCAAGGCGGCGTTGCGGTAGGGCGTCTCGATCATCAGCTGCGTTTGCTGCGCCCGGCGCGACAGGGCTTCCAGTTCGCGAATGCGCGCGGTGCGCTCCGCGGCATCGACCGGCAGGTAGCCAACAAAGGCGAAGCTCTGGCCGTTCAGTCCACTGGCGGCCAGCGCCAGCATCAGCGAACTCGGCCCCGACAGCGGCTCGACGCGCAGCGCCAATGCATGCGCCGCCTGTACCAGCGCCGCGCCCGGATCGGCCACGGCGGGCAGGCCGGCTTCTGAGATCAGCCCGATGTCTTGACCGGCGAGTGCCGGCGCCAGCAGGGCGTCCAGCCTGGGCGGCTGCGAACCAGCGGCGCCCTTCTGTGCGCGCGGCAATTCGACGATCGAGATCGCTTGCACCGGCTGCGACAGCGGCACGACCTCGTTCACCCGCTTCAGGAAAGCCCGCGTGGTCTTGGCGTTCTCGGCCACCCAGCAGGGCAGTCGTGCGGCGATGCGGATCACGCCCAGCGGCAGCACGTCCTGCAGATTTGGCAGGCTGCCACCAGCATCAACAGACGCCACGCCGAAGTCCAGCGTGTTGGGCACCAGGTACAGCGTGCCCGTCATGGCGCGTCGTGCCGCAACGGATTGAGTCCCGCCTGGCGCAGCAGCGCGCAGGTGCGGATCAACGGCAGCCCGATCAGCGCCGTCGGGTCGTCGGACTCGACCGATTCCAGCAGCGCGATGCCGAGCGCTTCGACCTTCGCACTGCCCGCGCAGTCGTAGGGGCGATCGGTGCGCAGGTAGTGCTCGATCTCGGCGTCTGACAGATCGCGGAACCGCACCCGGACGCAGGCGACAGCACTGGCTTCGAAGTCGCGGTCGGCACCCACCAAAGCGACTGCGGTGTGGAAGTTCACGGGTCGGCCGCGCATCGCGCGCAGTTGATGCACGGCCGCCTCGTGATGGCCTGGTTTGCCGAGTGCCAAGCCGCCGAGTTCGGCCACCTGGTCCGAGCCGATCACCAGCGCTTGCGGATGCCGGGCCGCCACCGCATGCGCCTTGGCCAGCGCCAGACGCACCGCCAGCGACGCCGGCAACTCGGCGAACAGAGGCGCTTCGTCGACATCCGGTGCGACCACCTCGAACGGCAGCCGCAGCCGCGCCAGCAACTCCCGCCGATAGACCGATGTGGATGCCAGGATCAGCAGGGGCGGCATGTGCATCCATTCGATTGTCCCATCCCGCTCGGCGCTGCATCGGTGGTTCCCCCGCGCCGTAAACTCGGTGTATGACTGCGCGTGCCTTCGATCCTCTGTGCGTGGACATCGCCGCGTTTGCCAAGCAAGGCGGCGAGGCCTCGGGCGCCTGGCCGCTCGCAGCGCTGGATCGGCTGTGCGGCGAAGCCCATGGCGAGGCGAAGCCGGTGGCCGACGAGGAGGTTGAGTGGCGAGCCGCCGGTGAGACTCGCGCCCGCCGCGGCGCTGAGCCGCAGGTCTGGCTGCACCTGACGTGCGGCGCGCGGCTGAGCCTGGTCTGTCAGCGGTGCCTGCAACCGATCGACACGGCGGTGCAGGCGCAGCGCAGTTTTCAATTTGTCGCTGACGAAGCGCTGGCGGCCGACATCGACGCCGACAGCGAAGAAGACGTGCTGGCGCTCAGCCGAACGCTGAACCTGATCGAACTGATCGAAGACGAGCTGCTGCTGGCGCTGCCGCTGGTGCCGCGTCATCCGAGTTGCCCGCAGCCCTTGAAGCCGCCGGAAGATGCCGAACCGTTTGAGGAGCGTGCCCATCCGTTTGCGGTGCTGGGTGAGCTGAAGCGAAAGTCGTCACCCAATTGAGGCGGCGGGCTGGTATACTCATCGGTTTTTCGGCAGGTGTTGTTCCCGCGGTTCATTCCGGGCCAACTGCCCGCAGGCCTGACAAGGGCCCGTCCCGCAGTGGTTCGCCACCGGGCGCCACCACCAACGTATGCGGAGATTCACATGGCTGTCCAGCAAAACAAGAAGTCGCCTTCGAAGCGCGGCATGCACCGCTCCCACTACGCGCTGAACACGCCGGGAACCGCGATCGAGCCGACCACCGGCGAGCAGCACCTGCGGCACCACATCAGCCCGAACGGCTTTTACCGCGGCCGCAAGATCTTCAAGACCAAAGCCGACGCGTGAGCGCTTGACGCCCTCACGATCAAAAGCGTTGCGCTGCCGCAGCGCCTAGGTCGATGACCCGCTGTCACCGATGGCCCGGCCGCTGCACACTTGCAATGCCGGGCCTTCGCATTTGTGCGTCGCCCCTTCGGTCCCTGCGGCCCTTCAACCGGTAAGCGTCACCCGTGATCGCTGTGTCGACAACATGAACCAGGGCGTATTGCGCACCGTGCGTCTGGCCGTCGATTGCATGGGCGGTGACCACGGCCCCTCGGTCACGCTGCCGGCGTGTCAGGCGTTCCTCGCGCATCACCCCGAGGCCGAACTGATTCTGGTCGGCCGCCCCGAGGCGCTGCTGCCTGCGGCGCAATGGGCGCGGTGCCGCCTGGTCGATGCGCCAGAGGTGGTCGAGATGCACGACGCGATCGAAGTGGCGCTGCGGCGCAAGAAGCGATCGTCGATGCGCCTGGCCGTCGACCTCGTCAAACCCGATGACCTGGGGCTGTCGGCGGCCGATGCCTGCGTCTCAGCCGGCAACACCGGTGCGCTGATGGCGGTGTCGCGCTACGTGCTGAAAACCCTGGAAGGCATCGACCGGCCAGCCATCGCCACGGTGATGCCGAACCAGAAAGATGGCTACACCACCGTGTTGGATTTGGGTGCCAACGTCGATTGCACGGCTGAGCACCTGCTGCAGTTTGCGGTGATGGGCAGCGCCTTGGTGGCGGCGGTTGAAGGCAAGGAGCAGCCCAGTGTCGGCTTGCTGAACATCGGCGAGGAAGCGATCAAGGGCAGTGACACCATCAAACAGGCTGGCGAACTGCTGCGTCTCGCGGCGGCCAGCGGGCACCTGAACTTTCACGGCAACGTCGAAGGCAACGACATCTTTAAGGGCACCGCCGACATCGTCGTGTGCGACGGTTTCGTCGGCAATGTGGCCCTGAAGACGGCCGAAGGCCTGGTGGCCATGCTGTCGGACTTCATCAAGCAGGAATTCAAGCGCAACCTGCTCACCAAGATTGCTGCCCTCGCTGCGATGCCGGTGTTGAACCGGTTCAAGGCGCGAGTCGATCACCGGCGCTACAACGGCGCTGCGCTGCTCGGGCTGCGTGGGCTGGTGTTCAAAAGCCACGGCTCGGCCGATGCGTTCGCCTTCGAGCAGGCGCTGAACCGCGCTTACGATGCGGCCCGCCATGGGTTACTCGACGCCGTGCACGACCGCATCCGCGTCACCTTGCAGACCATGCCAGCGCCTTCGCTTACTGGTGACAACGACAACCCCAAGACGATGGCACCTCGTCTCACTGCATGAACGGCATGGCCTCGACCGCAACCGCAACGGCAGGACGCTTTTCGCGCATCACGGGAACCGGCGGCCACCTGCCTGCCAATCGGCTGACCAATGCCGCGTTGGCCGACCAGCTGGCCGCACGCGGCATCGAGACCTCCGACGACTGGATCGTCGAGCGCACCGGCATCCGCGCTCGGCATTTTGCGGCCGACGGCGAGCAGTGCAGTGACCTCGCCGTGGCGGCCGCGCTGCGGGCCCTTGAAGCCGCTGACTGCGACGCAGCCTCGATCGATCTGATCATCGTGGCCACCTCCACACCGGACATGGTGTTTCCGTCAACGGCCTGCATCGTGCAACACAAACTCGGCATCGCAGGCTGCCCCGCGTTCGACGTGCAGGCGGTGTGTTCCGGGTTCGTCTACGCGCTGACGGTGGCCGACTCGATGATCCGAACCGGTGCGGCGAACAAGGCGCTGGTGATCGGCGCTGAAGTGTTTTCCAGGCTGCTCGATTTCGATGACCGAGGCACCTGCGTGTTGTTCGGTGACGGCGCCGGCGCGGTGGTGCTGCAGGCCAGCGGCACGCCGGGCATCGTCGCCAGCGAACTGCACGCCGACGGTCGGCATGTGGGCATCTTGTGCACCCCCGGCGGCGTGGCCGGCGGCCAGGTCCGCGGCGATCCGCTGCTGAAAATGGACGGTCAGGCAGTGTTCAAGCTGGCGGTCGGTGTGCTGGAAGACGTGGCCCGCTCGGTGCTCGTCAAAGCCGGCCGCAGCGAGGCCGACATCGACTGGCTGATCCCGCACCAGGCCAACATCCGCATCATGCAAAGCACGGCACGCAAGCTGAAGCTGTCGATGGACAAGGTGATCGTCACCGTCGCCGACCACGGCAACACGTCGGCCGCATCGATCCCGCTGGCACTCGATGTGGCCGTGCGTGATCGGCGCATCACGAGGGGCGACACGGTGATGCTCGAAGGTGTGGGCGGCGGGTTCACCTGGGGCGCGGTGCTGCTGGATTTTTAAGGGGGTTGCCGCGATCGGTTGTGCCCGCGCCCACTTCCCGTTCTCTTGTTTTTTTCTCCCTTTTCTATGCCGACCATTTCGTTCGCTTTTCTCTTTCCTGGCCAGGGCTCGCAGGCTGTGGGCATGCTTGATGCCTGGGGCGATCACCCCGCCGTTGCGCAAACGCTGGCCGAGGCCTCTGAAGCGCTGGACACCGACATCGCGCGGCTCATCCGCGAAGGGCCGAAGGACCAACTCGACTTGACCACGAACACGCAGCCCGTGATGCTGACGGCAGGCATCGCCTGCTACCGCGCGTGGATGGCCGAGACTGGAACGCCGCCTGCCGTGGTTGCCGGACATTCGCTGGGCGAATACAGCGCGCTGGTGGCTGCAGGTGCGCTGAGCTTGGCCGACGCGTTGCCGCTGGTGCGCTTTCGGGCGCAGGCGATGCAGGAGGCGGTGCCGGTCGGCGTCGGGGCCATGGCCGCGATCCTCGGGCTTGATGCCGATACGGTGCGCGCCGGCTGCGCGGAGGCAGCGGCTGCCAGCGGCGAAGTCGTCGAAGCCGCCAACTTCAACGACCCGAAGCAGACGGTGATCTCCGGCTCGCAAGCCGGTGTGGCGAAGGCCTGCGAGCTGCTGAAGGCCGCAGGCGCCAAGCGCACCTTGCCCTTGGCGGTGTCTGCGCCGTTCCATTGCAGCCTAATGCGGCCCGCCGCAGAGCGGCTGAAGGAACGGCTGGCATCGGTGTCGTTTCAGGCGCCGCGCGTGCCGGTGCTCAACAACATCGACGTGATAGCTGAATTCGACCCGGCGCGCATCCGCGATGCGCTCTACCGCCAGGCGTTCGGGCCGGTGCGCTGGTTTGAAACCGTCCAGGCCATCCGTGGCCTGGGGGTCACCTACATGATCGAATGCGGGCCCGGCAAAGTGCTCGCCGGCATGGTCAAGCGCATCGATGCCGAGGCGATCTCGGCAGCACTGTTCGACCCGGCCTCGCTGGCCGATGTGCGTGGAGTGCTGGCATGACGACAGAATCAACAACGACCCGCATCGCGCTGGTGACCGGCGCGTCGCGCGGCATCGGGCGGGCAATTGCGCAGGAACTCGCGCGACGTGGGCTGATCGTGGTCGGCACCGCGACGACCGAGGCCGGCGCCTCGGCAATCAGCGAGGCGCTGGCCGCGTTCCCGGGCTGCTCCGGTGTCTGCCTCGATGTGAATGACCCTGCGGCGGTCGATCGCACGGTCGAGACGGTACTGAAGACCCACGGCGCGCTGCATGTGCTGGTCAACAACGCCGGCATCACCCGCGACAACCTGTCGATGCGTATGAAGGATGCCGACTGGGACGCGGTGATCGACACCAATCTGACGGCGGTGTTCCGGCTCAGCCGCGCTGTCATCCGCCCGATGATCAAGCAGCGGCAAGGCCGCATCATCAACATCACCTCGGTGGTCGGCGCCAGTGGCAACGCGGGCCAGGCCAACTACGCCGCGGCCAAGGCGGGCGTCGCCGGCATGACCCGTTCGCTGGCACGTGAGCTGGGCAGCCGCAGCATCACCGTGAACTGCGTGGCGCCCGGCTTCATCGCAACCGACATGACCGATGCCTTGCCCGCCGCGCAAAAGGACGCCTTGTTGGGTCAGATCCCGCTCGGTCGGCTCGGCAGCGTCGATGACGTGGCCCATGCGGTCGCCTTCCTGGCGTCTGATGCCGCGGGTTACATCACCGGCGCCGAGTTGCATGTCAACGGCGGCATGTTCATGAACTGACCGCTGTCGCCACCTCATTCATCGACCCGGTTTTGCCCGGCCGGCCGAAGCGCGCACCACCTCCGCAAGGCGACGTGGTGCAACCTTTAGAATCCCGGGCTGTTTCAGACAACACTCCCGGAGGAGTCATGAGCGATATCGAATCCCGTGTCAAGAAAATCATCGCCGAACAACTGGGCGTACCCGAATCCGATGTCTCCAACGAGAAGGCCTTCGTCGCCGACCTGGGCGCGGATTCACTCGATACGGTCGAGCTGGTGATGGCCCTCGAAGACGAGTTCGGTATCGAGATTCCCGACGAAGAAGCCGAAAAAATCACCACGGTTCAACTCGCGATCGATTACGCGTTGAAGCACCAAAAGGCCTGAGACCGAGTCGTCACTGCATGCATTTCCGCCCGCCATGTTCGATTGATCCAGCCTGCTCGACGACCATCGGGCTGGCTTCACTGTGGGGC
>JANPNF010000031.1:0-4067 GCA_031427315.1 Burkholderiales bacterium
AGCGGCATCGACAGTTCCAGCGGCGCGCTGGGTAACGCAACCGCCGGTGTCGTCGAGAAGATGGTCCCCCTGATCGCTGCGGCGCCGGTGCCTCGGCCCCTTCGCGAAAAGTGGCTGGAACGGCTCCTCGATGCCATCCACGACGACGACCCGCCCTACATCGAGTCCCTGGGTGAGCATTGGGGCGCCCTGTGTGCCGGCCCGGAACTGGCCTCACACTGGGCGGACGAACTCTTGCCACTCGTGCAACGCGTCATGGCAGACCGCAGGACGGGCAACTATGCCTACACACGATCCGGCACGCTCTGCTATAGCGCGCTCTTCCACGCTGGCCGCTTCGATGACCTGCTGGCGGTGCTGGCGCTCGACCCCAAGCCGTACTGGCATGACCAGCAATGGGCGGCGAAGGCGCTGGCCGCTCGCGGCGACATTGACGGCGCCGTCAAGCTGATGGAGGGACTGCGCAGCCGCCATGCGCCGGACATCGCGCTGTCGGCCGTGGCCGAGCAGTTGTTGCTGGACGCCGGACGCGCCGATGAGGCCTATGCGCGGTACGCAATCCAGGCCACTTTGGCCAACACGAACATCGCCACCTTCCGTGCTATAGCCAAGCGGTATCCCGGCGTGGCGCCGGGTCGAATCCTTGGCGACCTGATCGCGTCGACGCCAGGCGAAGAGGGGAAGTGGTTTGCCACCGCCAAGACGCTGAAACAGTACGACCTGGCCCTCGCCCTCGCACGGCGTGCAGCCGTCGACCCGAAGACCCTGGTTCGCGCCGCACGCGACCACGTCAGGAGCCAGCCCGCCTTCGCCCTCGAAGTGGCATTGATGTCGCTCCACTGGATGGCCCGTGGCGCGGGCTACGAGCTGACCGGCGCCGACGTCTGCGGTGCGCGTGAGCACGCGCTCGCCGCCGCCGATTCGCTGGGACTCGCCAGTAGCGTCAGAGAACGCATTGCTGAGCAGGTCGCGGGCCAGGGGGCATCTGCGCTGTGGGGTGCGGCAGTGCCTCGGACTCGTCTCGGGCTGACAAGCTGGATCAACGGCTCGGCGGGGTCCCGCCAGATCGGCCGGTCGATCCGGTCGATCCGGTCGATCCGGTCGCCATCAGGTTGCAGCCTCGCCGCGAGATCCGGCAGCGATGGTGGGTTTGCAACATCGCTGCGTCGCAGTGATCGGAATCGCACGCCCAAGCAGTCCCGACGGCGGATCGCATTGCACGCCGGCCACCGCCGATATTGGCTGCGACAGCGGATGCAAGGATTGACGCCGGAGCGAATGGCGTCGCATCGCCGCAATGTTCAGTCAACGCAACTGGCGCCAGTCCCCAGACGGCGATGCCGGTCGGACTCCGCAATGAGAGCACCCTGGGCAAGACGGACATAGGTCACACCTGGGTCTGTCCAGGGCGCGCGGTGGCTTGGTGATGTAACGCTGCATCACACGATGCGTCCTTGCTGGCACAACTGCTTGTGGCCAAGGAGCGCGCCGCCTGGCGGCAGGCCGCCAGGGTGTGCCTTCCGGCGCCATGGCTGGCCCTCAAGGGGTCGCCGACCGCCATGCCATCAACGGCGGAAGTTCGTCGCATGGCCGACATGCGAGAGCACAGGCTGCGGCTGATGGCCTGGAAGCCATGCCCATGGACGAGGCGGCCGCGCTGGCGCGGTGCATGCAATGGCTCGAATGCAGGTTGGGCACCTGATCCGTTCCAGTCCGTCGGGCTTGACGCCGCAGCGGTGATCAGACTTCAGGCTTGACGAGCAGGTCCTCCGGTTTTTTGCCGGCCGCCAGCGCATCCTTGAACCAGGTGGGACGCTTGCCGATCCCGCTCCAGCTCCCGCCTTGCCCGTCGCTGTACTTGATGATCCTCGCGGGCTTCTTGCCTGCAGCCTTGCCCTTGGATTTCGCGGTGGCCACTATCGCAGCACCTTTCGGCATCTTCGTCTTCGCGCTGCCGAGGCCGAGGTCGGCGGCCGTCAGGCCGTAGTGCACGATCGCATCGCGAATACGAGCGACCACCTCGGCGACCTCCTTGGTGCTCAACGCCTCGGCCTGAGCCTGCAACTCGGCAATCTGCGCATTCAGTTCCGCAAGGGTCGGACCGGTCTTCTTGGTTGCCATGTAAGTGTTCATTCGTGAGTGGACGAGGTTGCGAGCATATTCCGGAACGCGAGCTTTAGGGCCCGGCTCGTCGTCCGACCCGAACCGCCAGGCCAACCCAGCCCACTTGGCGTGGCATGCGCTGCACGGTGAACTATTCACTACCTGTCCTGTGGTCTCATTTCCTTCAACGTTTGCCTCGATCTCGGATCCGCAATGCGTTGGCCTACCGGGCATTGAGCCATAGAGTCCCGCCTGCCCCGTACTGATCGACCGGTTCAACAGGCGTTCACGACCCAATGGCAACCGTCAACAAGACCACCCCCGCTACTGCTTCGAAGAATGCCGTCAAGGCCACAGCGCCCATGCAAGCACCCGTCGTGAAGGCTGCCGCAGTGCTCAAGCCAATCAAGACGGCATTCAACAAGACCGGGTTGACCGCACACCGGGCCGGACTTGCGGGCGTGGAGCCCAAGGCGGCGAAGGCTGTTCTGGCGGCACTTGAGGCGTCGATCAAGATCAAGACGCGTGCGCTGAAGAAACTCAAGGACGCTGCGCTGTAGTCAGTCGGTCGAGCAGGACGGCGCTGTCGGGCTACAAGCTGAGGTGCGTTTGGGTCTATCGGCTCAAGGAAGAGTTGCAGCTGTTCTGGGAATACACCTCAGCGGCCTGGGCCGCCAAATTCCTCGACACCTGGTGCCAGCGGGCGATGCGCTCGCGCATTGAGCCGGTGAAGAAGTTCACCCGCACCGTGCGCGCGCACCGCGAACTGCTGCTCAACTACTTCAGGGCCAAAAAGCAATTCGCCAGCGGCGTCATCAAGGGCCTTGACAACAAGGACAAAGTCACACCGAGAAAAGCGTACGGTTAGATGACCTTCCGGATCGCTGAGCGCTCTCTGTATCACGTGCTCGGCAGGCTTGCTGAGCCAAAACTCGCCCACAAATTCTTCTGACGAAGCGAAAAATCATTCCCACTCGATGGTGGCCGGCGGCTTGCTGCTCACGTCGTACACAACGCGGTTGATGCCGCGCACCTCGTTGATGATGCGGCCGGAGACGCGCTTGAGCAGCGCGTAAGGCAGCTCGGCCCAATCGGCCGTCATGAAATCACTGGTCTGCACCGCGCGCAAGGCCACCACGTACTCGTAGGTGCGGCCGTCGCCCATCACGCCCACGCTCTTGACCGGCAGAAAGACCGCAAAGGCTTGGCTGGTCAGGTCGTACCAGGTCTTGCCGGTGTGGGGGTCGACCTCGCGGCGCAACTCTTCGATGAAGATGTGGTCGGCGCGCTGCAGCAGGGCGGCGAATTCAGGCTTCACTTCGCCCAGGATGCGCACACCCAGGCCCGGGCCGGGGAAGGGGTGGCGATAGACCATCTCGTGCGGCAGGCCGAGCGCCACGCCCAACTCACGCACCTCGTCCTTGAACAACTCGCGCAGCGGCTCCAGCAGCTTCAGGCCCAGCGTGGCAGGCAGGCCGCCCACGTTGTGATGGCTCTTGATGGTGGCCTTCTTGCTGGCGGTGCCGCCGCTTTCGACCACGTCCGGGTAGATGGTGCCCTGGGCCAGCCATTTCGCGCCCTGGACGGCGCCGCCGCTGTTGGCCAGCTTGAGCTTGGCGGCCTCGGCCTTGAAGACTTCCACGAACTCGCGGCCGATGATCTTGCGCTTTTGCTCAGGGTCGGTCACGCCCTTCAGGTGGCCCAAAAACTGCTCGGCCGCCTGCACATGCACCACCTTGGCATGCAGGCTTTTTTCGGATTGGCCGGCAAACATCTCCATCACCATGCGGCCCTCGTTCAGGCGCAGCAGGCCATGGTCAACAAACACGCAGGTCAGCTGGTCGCCGATGGCGCGGTGGATCAGGGCTGCGGCCACGCTGCTGTCCACGCCGCCCGACAGGCCCAGGATCACCTCCTCATCGCCCACCTGCTCGCGAATGCGGGCCACCGCCTCGTCCACGTAG
>JANPNF010000032.1:0-31886 GCA_031427315.1 Burkholderiales bacterium
TTCTCGGCTGGCTGGCGATACTGGGAGCTTGGATCTGGGTATCGGCTGAGTATCTTCATCACGCGTGGACGCTGGTTGGCGTGCTGGGCATGCTGTCAATTCATGCCGCCGTTCTGGCGTGTGAATGTTTCCTGATGTACCGGACGAATCGCCACCAAACAAATAGGACAGGGGAACGTCCTCGATACGCTCGATGGGCTACCTGTCGCGCGGTGGGCTGGGCGCGGCCGTGGCAACATCCACATCAATGAAGAACCTGCTCTTTCTCGGCGCTGGCAGCGTTGGTGGCTATTTCGGTGCGCGGCTGATCGAGGCTGGTGTCGACGTCAGCTTCCTGTTGCGCCCCGCACGCGCATCGATGCTGACGGCACAGGGCCTGCGCATCGTCAGCCCGCACGGTGATCTCAAGCTGCAGGTGAAGTGCGTGAGCCGCGACACCGTGGCGCCCGACTACGATTTGGTAATGCTGGCGCCAAAGGCCTACGACCTGGCCGACGCGCTCGATGCCGTTGCGCCAGCGATGGGCCCCGACACCTTCGTGTTGCCCTTGCTCAACGGTCTGGCCCACATCGATGTGCTCGATGCCTGCTTCGGTGCGGATAGGGTGATCGGCGGCGTCGCCCACATCGTGGCCACCCTGTCTGCTGACGGCTCGATCAAGCAACTGAACCCGATCCATACGCTCACGGCCGGCGGGCGCAATGCTGCCACGCAGCAGGCCGCGGCCGACTTCATCGCCTTGTGCGCTCAAGCGAAATTCGATGCCGCGCTGTCGCCTGACATTCTTTCCTCCCTGTGGGACAAGTGGGCCTTCCTGGCCACGCTGGCCGCTGCGACCACGCTGACGCAGGGCGCGATCGGTCAGGTGATGGACACGACGCATGGCGAATCTCTGTTGAGACGCCTCTACGCCGAAGGTCTGGCGGTGGCCGAGCGCAGCGGCGCCCTCGTCAGCGAGGCAGCTCAAACCCGCGCCTTGAATCGGCTGACCCAGCATGGATCGACCATGACCGCATCGATGCTGCGCGACTTGCAGGCCGGGCTGCGCACCGAGCACGACCATGTACTGGGCGACATGGTGCAGCGTGCGCAGCGGCATGGTGTCGACACTCCGCTGCTCGCGATGGCGCATTGCCATCTGCAGCTCGCGGCTGCCGCATGATCCGATCACGCGGCGGGCTTCTGCCGCACAGATCGGCCGCTACGAGAGCCCGGTGCATGCCAGATTGACACCCATGCGTGCTCCTCCCATCACTGGTCTCGTTCTGACAGGCGGTGGCGCCCGTGCCGGCTACCAAGTCGGTGTGCTGAAGGCGTTGACGCAGATCCGCCGGGATTGCCACGGCAACAACCACAACCCGTTCGCCGTGATCGCCGGCACCTCGGCCGGGGCAATCAATGCGGCGGCACTGGCCTGCCGTGCCGACGACTTCGATGCGGCCGTGCAGACCCTGGTCGACACCTGGTCGAACTTCCATGCCGATCAGGTCTACTGCGCCGATTCGCTGGGCATCATCCGCACCGGCGCGCGCTGGCTGACGATGCTGTCGATCGGCTGGGTGCTGGCCAAGTGGCACCGCGTGCGGCCCCGCTCGCTGCTCGACAACAGCCCGCTGCGCGAGCTGCTCGACAAACTGGTGCCGTTGGATCGTCTGCGACAGGTGATGGAAGGTGGGCACCTGCAGGCGCTGGCGGTGAGTGCGTCCGGCTACGGTTCGGGCCTGCATGTCACCTTTTATGACACGCTGGCCGAGATCGCGCCGTGGAACCGTTCACAGCGTGTGTCGGTGGCGCAGTCGATCACCATCGACCACCTGCTCGCCTCATCGGCCATCCCGTTCGTATTCCCGGCGGTGTCTTTGAGCCTGAAGAGTCGGCGCGAGTACTTCGGCGATGGCTCGATGCGCCAGTCGGCACCGATCTCACCGGCGGTGCACCTAGGGGCCGAACGCATTCTGGTGGTGGGGGCAGGGCGCATGCACGAGCCGGCCATGCCGATCGAGGCGCGCATTGGCAGCGAGGAATACCCGAACCTGGCGCAAATCGCCGGCCATGCGCTGTCGAACATCTTTCTCGATGCGCTGGCGGTGGACATCGAACGGTTGCAACGCATCAACCGCACGCTGTCGCTGTTGTCCCCCGAGGCACGTTCGCGCAGCGGCCTGCGCTCGATCGAGGTGCTGGTGATCGCACCCAGCCAGCGACTCGACGACATCGCCGCGCGCCATTTGGGCAGCCTGCCACCGTCAATCCGCACCCTGCTGCGCGGCGTCGGCGTTTCAGGTCATGGCTATGACGCGCGCGGGGCGGCGCTCGCCAGCTACCTGATGTTCGAGGCGCCGTACACCCAGGAGCTGATGGCACTCGGCGAGACTGACACGCTGATCCGCCGTGACGAGGTCGCCGAATTCTTCGGCTGGGACCGTCGCCACCAATCGCGCGGCCCCGATCACCCGCAGGCTCAGTATTCGCGCGCCGAGCGGGTGGAACTCGGCGGCGAGGAACGCGACGCCGAGAGCGCCTGCCGCTCAGAACTCGATGACCATCGTCGCCCTGAATGAGCGGGACTCCAGCGGATGGAAGTGGACGTCGTCGACGCCACCGGAAGGCTCGCCCGGCAGGCGCGAGGTGTAGTAGTAGTCGATCGCCGAGTTGCGGCTGTTGGTCAGGTTGTAGCCCTCGAGTGCGATCTTGATCGACGGCGTGATCTTGAAGCCGATGCGCCCGTTCAGACTGGTCGTGCTTTTCGAGCGCACGCTGTCGTCTTCGATCAACGGGCGCGGCCCGAAAAAGCGCAGCTGCAGCGCACCGAACCAAGGCCCCAGGTTGTCAATGTCCGCAGCGAGAGACGCCACGCCTTCGACTGAGCCGGGGATGCGGCGCCCCTCGGGCGCGCTGTTGCGGTAGCGGGCGCGGGCGTAGGCCACGTCGCCGTCCAACGTCAGCCAATCGGTCACCTTGTAGAAGTTGGCCAGCTCGAAACCGATGCGCCGGCTCGGCCGTCCGGCCTCGGTGGTGCCCGCGTCGCCAGCAAACGTCAGTTCGGAATTGAAGTCGAGCTGGTACACCGACAGCGAGGTTTGCAGCCCCGGCACGGGCTCGCTGCGCACACCAACCTCATAGCCCTTTGAGCGCACCAGCGGTGGCACCTTTGAGGCCGGGTCGCCGCTCTTCAGGTCGATGGAAATGGTGGCACCCCGGGCGTCGTTGCTGTGGAACCCGCCGCCGGCATTGACGTAGAACTCCGTGCGGCTCCAGGGCCCGAAGATCAGCGCGAGTTTCGGGTTGACGATGCCCGCTGTCGTCTTGTCGGAATTGGCCGGGTTGTCGCTGTTCACGTTGAAGCGGTAGGTGTCGCCGCGCACGCCGACCACGCTGCGAAACCAGGGCAACCACTTGGTCGAGTTCTCGGCATACAGCCCCAAGCTGGTCTCGGCGATGTGATCGCGCCGCGTCACCGACACCGTGCGCCGCGCCTGGGTGGCCAGCAGGGCGTTGAAGATGTTGTCGTTCTGGAACTGCACGCCCACCGTGTTCTGACTGTCCAGTCCCAAGCCCAGCTGGTACCAGCTGTGGCTGGCGTTCAGCCCGGTCGTGCGACGCCTGTCGGGTTGCGCGAACTGGTCGCCTCGCACCGGGTCATCGAGAAAGTAGGTGAAGTTTGAAAAAAGCGCCAGCTGCCAGTCGATGATGTGCACGTTGACCTGTGTGTTGGTGGTCGCTGTGCTTTGCCGCCAAGCGCCTGAGAGGCTGTAGCGGTGCGAATCGCCGCCGTCGGTGGTGTCGATGGCATCGAAGCGGTCGATCAACCCGGTGTTCACCGCGCGCTTGGGGATCTGGTCGGTCGCGTTCCAGTGGGCGCTGTAGCCCATGCCGGTGATGTTGAACCCATTGGCCGCGTCGCCCTCGCTGTAGCGCAACACACCGTTGAGCTTGTTGTACTTGTCGGGGCGGTTGAACGGGCCATCGTTGGTCATTCGCTCCAGCGCATAAAGCAGATGGCCATCTCCGATGGCCGGTGAAGCGGCCAGCAACAAACGCTTGTACCCGTTCTCACCGAAGCCAACCGAGGCGATGCCCTTGGCCAAGGTGTCGGCGTACTTGATGCTGACGGCGCCCGCCGAAGAGAAGTCGCCTTCGTTGGCGAAGTACGGGCCTTTCTTGTATTCGAGGCCGGTCGCCAGTTCAGAAATCAGGAAATTCAGGTCGGTCCAGCCTTGGCCGTGCGCGTGGGAGCGCTGGTTGACCAGCATGCCATCGACGGTCGTGCGCAGGTCGGTGCCGTGGTCGAGATTGAAGCCGCGCAGGTAGAACTGGTTGGCCTTGCCCTCGCCACTGTGCTGGCTGACGATCAAGCCCGGCGCGGCTTCGAGCAATTCGCCCGGGCGGTAGACGGTGCGTGCATCGAGCTGCTTTTTCGTCACCGTGCCGACGCTGGCCGTATCGGCCACGCCGACCAGGCTGGGGCTGGCGGTGCCGGTGATGACCACGGTGTCCAGCGTCTGTCCGCCACCGGCCCAGGCGAGCGGGGCGAGGCCGGTCAAGCCGATCCATGACAGTGTGTGCAGCGCCGTGTCGATGGCACTGCGGAAGCGGATAGGAGAGGGCGAACGCGAGCGCTGTCGCGCAATCGGGTCTGCGAAGGGGCTGGCTGATTTCAAGAGAGTCTCCACGCGCAGACAACCGGTGGCTGTCTGCGTCATGCAAGGTGCAGTGAAGCCCGCGCGCTGCAAAAACAGAACCACCGGCTGCCTAGAGGCTGCGGGTCTTGTTTGCGTTGTGACGCGGGAATGGCGACATGGGCGACGCTTGAGGTCGCTGCTGCGCTTACACCTGGGGAGGGCGCTCCAGGAGCGGGCTGACGTGCGAGTCGAATCGACCCGCAAGCGTCACCGCCCAGCGCTGTGCGAAGCCGTCGCCGGGCGGCAGCTCGAAAGATGGAACCAGCAGGTCCAGATCGTGAACGCTGCGAACCAGCGTTGCATGCGAGTTCTGCGACGGCGCACCGCCCTCATCGGCGACATGCACGACGCCGGGCATGCCGACATCGTGATCGTGCTGCTGCGCGTCGGCATGTCTGACAAGCGGATCAGCAGCACGGTCAAAAATCTCCGGCGCGTAGCGGTGACCGTCCAGGTCTCTGACCTGCGAGACCGCGGTGCGCGCTGAAGCGAGGTGGATGTGTCGGCCGCCGAGCGCCCTGTCGGCCGACAGGGCGACCCCTTGCACCCCCACACAGCAGGCCACCACACACAGCGCCAACCGCCGACACCATGCCGCCAGCCGAGGCCGCCAGCCAGTCGCATCGGTTCGAGGTGTGGTCAACATGTTTCGCATCAAGGTTCAGTTGGGCATCAGCCCTGCCTCGGGCAGGCTACCGCAGCGTCGTTACGCAATGACGAATCAACTGGATGCAGGGTTTCGAACCGCCTCCGCAATGCTTGTTGCCTGAAAGAACGAGCGCTGAGACCGGCCGCCACGGTGATCTTGCGGTAGAACCAGTCTGGCCGACACCCCCGTGCGGCGGCTCGTTTTTTCGCGCAACCACCCATGTCCACCATCGACCTGATTGCCGTCATCGTTTTTGCGATCGCGCTGCTGCACACCTTCTCAGTCAAGTTCTTCGAGCGGCTGGCGCAGCGCAGCTCGCGCCACAGCGGCCTGTTCCACCTGCTCGGCGAGGTCGAGGTGGTGTTCGGCTTCTGGGCATTCGTGTTGCTGGGCCTGATGGCGCTGGTCGAGGGCGGCGACACCGCCATCGCTTACGCCGAGTCGCGGCAGTACACCGAGCCGCTGTTCGTCTTCGTCATCATGGTGGTGGCGGCGTCGCGACCGGTGCTGGAAGCAATCAAGGCGTTGATCGAAAAGCTAGCCCGGCTGGCGCCGCTGCGCACCGCCGTCGCGCGGGTCTGGCTGTGCCTGGCGTTGGTGCCGCTGATCGGCTCATTGATCACCGAGCCCGCGGCGATGACGCTGGCCGCGTTGATGCTGGCGCCACTGGTGTTTCGCCCCGGCATCCCCGAGCGGCTGAAGTACGGCGCGTTGGGGGTGTTGTTCGTCAATGTGTCCATCGGTGGCACGCTGACCTCGTTTGCCGCGCCGCCGGTGCTGATGGTGGCGGCCACCTGGCAGTGGGACAGCGCCCACATGGCCAGCCAGTTCGGCTGGCGGGCGGCGATTGCGGTCGTCATCAACGCGACGGTGGTGACCACGCTGTTGCGCCAGCACCTGACCGAGCCAGCGCTACGGCCGTCGGCTGACCGTGCGCCGTCGATTCCGCTGCCGGTCACTGCGGTGCACCTGCTGGTGCTGTCGGTGGTGGTGGCGTTCGCGCACCACCCGGTGATTTTCCTCGGCGTGTTCATGCTGTTCCTCGGCTTTACGCAGGCCTATGCGCGCCATCAACACCCGCTGATCCTGAAGGAGGCGCTGCTGGTCGGCTTCTTTTTGGCCGGGCTGGTCGTGCTGGGCGGTTTGCAGCAGTGGTGGCTGCAGCCGATCGTGTCGGGCTTGGAGCCCACCGCGTTGTTTTTCGGTGCGCTGGGGCTGACCGCGATCACCGACAACGCGGCGCTCACCTACCTCGGTTCCCAAATCGAGGGCATGAGCGATGCGGCCAAGTACATGCTCGTGGCCGGTGCCGTGGCTGGCGGCGGCCTGACGGTGATCGCCAATGCGCCCAACCCCGCCGGCGTGACGCTACTCAAGCACGGCTTCGACGACCACTCGATCGGCGCTGGTGGCCTGCTGTTGGGCGCACTGCTGCCCACCGCGGTCGCCGCGACCTTGTTCCTGCTGTGACTTTCAATGTGCGCGGCACAATCCGCATGAGGCTTCGTTCTGTAAAGGTCGGCCGTAGGGCCCGACACAGTTAGGTAGGTGCTGAAGGAACCCAGCCCCCGCAATCGATTCACTTTCATTCATTCTGGAGTCCACCATGAACCACCGCCTCATCGCTTCTTCCGCCCTCGCATCCGTGCTGGCACTCGGCGTGTTGTCCACCGCCTCGGCGGCCGACGCACCCGCCAAGGAAAAATGTTTCGGCATCGCCAAGGCCGGTGCCAACGACTGCGCCAACCTGTCGGGCACGCACTCCTGCGCGGGCCAGTCCACCAACGAAAACGGCGCGGACGAGTGGAAGTACGTCGCCAAGGGCACCTGCACGTCGCTGGGTGGCAAGACTGCCGACGAGGCCAAGAAGGCCATGAAGAAGTAAGCCAGTCAGTCGCCATGCCCGCAGCCGCAGCGTCGCCCTGCATCGCAGGAATCGGCCTGCGGCAGCCGCATTACGCGCAGGTCGCCCAAGCGCAGCCCGCGGTCGGATTCGTCGAGGTTCACTCTGAGAACTTCTACGCCGACGGCGGTGCCGCGTTGGCAGTGCTCGATGCGGCGCGTGCGCAGTACCCAGTCAGTCTGCACGGTGTCGGGCTCGCACTCGGCTCGGCGGTCGGCGTCGATGCCTGGCACCTCGATCGCCTTGAACGGCTGGTGCAGCGCATCGACCCCGCGCGGGTGTCGGACCACGCGTGCTTTGCCCGCGCGCCAGCACGACCCGGCGGGCCGGTGCTGCATGCGAGCGATCTGCTGCCGATCGCCCACAACGAGGCGTCGCTGACGATCCTGGTTGACAACGTGGGCCGGGTGCAGGACCGCTTGCGGCGCCCGATGCTGGTCGAGAACCTGTCGGCCTATTTGTCATTTCAGGACAGCACTCTCGCAGAAGCCGAGTTCCTCGGCCTGCTGTGCCAGCGCAGCGGTTGCGGGCTGCTGCTCGACGTCAACAATCTGATGGTCAATGCGCTGAACGAGCGCGTGCCCGATCCGCTGGCGCAGGGCATGGCGTTCATCGACGCGCTGCCGCAAGGCATCGTCGGCGAGATCCACCTGGCAGGCTATTGCGAGATGCCGGAGATCGTCATCGACGACCACGGCAGCGTCGTGCGGCCCGCTGTGTGGGCGCTCTATGAGCACGCCTTGCAGCGTTTCGGTGCGGTGCCCACGCTGATCGAGTGGGACACCGAGCTGCCGCCGCTCGCGGTGCTGCTGGCCGAGGCGCAGCTGGCCACCGACCGGCTGGCGAGGCTGCACCTATGACCACATCCGGCAACATCGGGATCGAGCGCGAAGCCGCACGCCAGCAGGCGGTGCTGGCGGCGTTGTGGCCGCCCGACGCCAGCGCATCGGGTGCGCTCGAACGCTGGTGCCGCGACAGCCCGGTGTCCGTGGCCCGTGGCCTGCAGGCCTACCGCACCAACGGCAGCGCCAACGCCGCACGCGCCCTGGAAGCGGCTTACCCAACGGTGTGTGCCTTGATCGGTGCTGACGATTTCCAGCAGCTGGCAAGCGAGTTGTGGGCCGCGCAGCCGCCGGTGCGGGGAGACCTCGCGCAATGGGGCGCGTCGCTGGCAGCGTTTTTGGAAGTGCATCCTGCGCTGGCCGACTGGCCCTACCTCGGTGACTGCGCTCAGCTCGATTGGGCGGTGCAGCTCTGCGAGCACGCGGCCGACGTTCAGCTCGATGCCGCATCGATCGCCCGTCTCGGTGACACCGACCCGCAACAGCTGCACCTGCAGTTGCGCCCGGGGCTGGCGGTGCTGGTGTCGCGTTGGCCGGTGGTGACGATTTACCACGCGCATCGGCAAGGCGCCGCGGCCGATGCGCTGGCCACTGCACGCGATGCCTTGCGCTCAGGTGGTGCCGAATCGGCCCTGGTGTGCCGATCAGGCTGGCGTGCGCAGGCGCATTGCATCGACCCCGCGATAACCCTGTGGACGCAGCGCCTGCTGGCTGGCGACTCGCTGGCCGCGGCGCTCGATGCGGTATCGGCTGCGGTGTCTGCTGCGCATGTCGATCAGTCGTCGGATCCTGCCTTCGACCTCGGAGTCTGGCTCACCACCGCGCTCGGCGCCGGCTGGCTCAAAGGCATCACGGTCGCTGATGACTGAGTGGATTTAATTTGGAGCCGCCTCGATGAACACACCCCAACCGACGCCCCGGCTGTATCGACTGTGGACGCTGGCCGAGCGGGCCATCCGCGGACTCGATGCGCTACAACCCGCCGCGCAGCTGCTGGCGCGCTGGTTCATTGCCGGCGTGTTCTTTCGCTCCGGGCTGACGAAGATCGTCGATTGGGAAACCACCGTCGCGCTGTTCACCGACGAGTACCACGTGCCGCTGCTCAGCCCGCACATCGCCGCCGCACTCGGCACGGGTGCCGAGCTGATGCTGCCGGCGCTGATCCTGCTGGGTCTCGGAGGGCGCTTCGCGGCGGCAGGCTTGTCGATCGTCAACATCGTTGCAGTCGCCAGCGTCGAAGACATGCCGATGGCGACCTTGCAGCAGCACATTTTTTGGGGCAGTGTGTTGGCCGGACTGCTGCTGTGGGGGCCGGGCCGCTGGTCGGTCGATCAGTGGCTGTGGCAGTAGCTGCGCCATCGACTGTGGGGCTCGTCAGCCGCATTGGATCTGCCAGCGGGGTAATTTCGAGTCCATCATGTTGTAAGGTCGATGGGACACGTTGGCGCGCAGCTCAACGACTTCGTCCCCCCCCCCCCCGCGACTCAGGACTCCCCCATGACATTGATGGACTACGGTTTGAAGCCGATCGATTTTCAAAACCCGTCGGCGGTCGATCCGTCGGCGCCCGCCGATGGCCTGTCGCGCCGCACGTTTGTGATGACCTCGCTGGCCTCCGGCTTTGCGGTGGCCTCGAACCCGGTGATGGCTGAGGCGATCACGACGGACACCCACGGGCTGGTCGCTGGTGAGATCAGCGTCCCTGTTGCCGACGGCAAGATCCCGGCCTACCGCGCGATGCCGGCCAAGCCCGGCAAGCACCCGGTGGTGCTGGTGGTGCAGGAAATTTTCGGCGTGCACGAGCACATCAAGGATGTCTGCCGCCGCTATGCCAAGCTCGGCTACTTCGCGATCGCGCCCGAGTTGTTTGCGCGCCAGGGCGATGTGTCGAAGTTGACCGACATCGGCCAGATCCTGTCGACGGTGGTGGCCAAGGTGCCCGATGCGCAGGTCACTGCCGACCTCGACGCCACGGTGGCCTTTGCCCGCGCCAGCGGGCGTGCCAATGCCGATCGGCTGGGGCTGGTGGGTTTTTGCTGGGGCGGCCGCGCGGCCTGGGTCTATGCGAAGCACAACCCGAAGCTCAAAGCAGCCGTGGCTTACTACGGCCTGCTCGACGGCATGAAGTCGGACATCAAGCCGCAAGACCCGATCGACTTCGCTGCGGAGTTGAAAGTGCCGGTGCTGGGCCTGTATGCCGGGATCGATGCCTTCGTGAAGGCGGAGGCCGTCGACAAGATGACGGCGGGACTGCGCAACTCGGACAGTGGCTCGGAGATCGTCGTGTTTCCGAACGTCGACCACGGCTTCAATGCCGACTACCGCCCGAGCTACGACAAGACCGCCGCCACCTACGCGGCCAAGCTGGCACAGGATTGGCTGAAGGAACGCGGAGTTTGATCGAAGGTTAGCCCGGCAACGCGTAGCGCCGCGTCGCTGGGCCGGCCTTCATCACCTGGCCCGGCACCGCGTGGCCGACGATGTCGGGGAGCTGCCGCGCCAGCGAGAGCAGCCGTTCCAGATCAACACCGGTGTGCCGCCCCATGGCCTCGAACATGTGCACCAGGTCTTCGGTGCACACATTGCCGCTGGCGCCGGGTGCGAACGGGCAGCCGCCCAGGCCACCGAGCGAGGCATCGAAATGCGTGATGCCCACCTCGAGCGCTGCCAGCGCATTGGCCAGGCCCATGGCGCGGGTGTCGTGGAAGTGCGCGGTGAAGGTCACCTCGGGCCAGCGCTCGGTGACGGCGCGGAACAGCCGCTGCACCTGTGCCGGGTTGGCCATGCCGGTGGTGTCGCACAGCGCGATCCGGGCAATGCCCAGATCGATCAGGCGAGCCACCCAGCCCAGCACCTCGCCCTGCGGCACCTCGCCGTCGAACGGGCAGCCGAACGCGGTGGACAGCGATGCGTTGATGGCCGCCCGGCCCGCCGCTGCGGTGACGATGTCGGCAAATTGCGCCAGCGACTGTTCGCGGCTCATGCGCAGATTGACCACGCTGTGCGAGGCGCTGGCCGACATCACCAGATTCAGCTCATCGACGGCGCACTCGAGCGCGCGCCGTGCGCCGCGCAGGTTGGGCACCAGCGCGGCGTATTCAACGCCGGGCACGCGGTCGATGCCGCGCATCACGGCTTCGGCATCGGCCAGCGCCGGAATTGCCTTCGGCGACGAGAACGAGGTGACCTCGATCTTCGCGATGCCGCTGCGGCTCAGTGCATTGACCAGCGCAATCTTGCGTTCGGTCGGCACGAACACCGGCTCGATCTGAAATCCGTCGCGTACGCACACTTCGTGGATGCGCAGCGGCGGGGGCGCTGCAGGCGATGTGGTGAGCGACGAATGCGACATGGGAATGGCGGTGCGACTAGAAAATATGAGGCCATCAGTCTAGCGGCGCGGCCCCACCCTGATGCCGGTGGCACGCTGATGTTGAACAATCAGCAGGCCATGCTGGATTGCACCACCGCATGAGCAGATTGACGAATGATCTGAAAAAAGGAACACACGTGGAACGTTTTCTCATGCACATCGGCGGTGAGTCGGTGGACGCGGTCAGCGGAGACTCATTCGACAGCATGAACCCGGCCACCGGCGAGACCTGGGCGCAGTTCCCGAAGGCCGATGCGCGCGATGTCGACCTCGCTGTGAAGGCTGCCCACCGCGCTTTTGAAGATGGTCCATGGCCACGAATGACGGCCAGCGCGCGCGGCCTGCTGCTGCACCGGCTGGGCGATTTGATCGCCGAGAACGCCGAGCGCCTAGCCGATCTGGAAGTGCGCGACAACGGCAAGCTGAAGTTGGAAATGCTGGGGCAAATGAAGTACCTGCCGCAGTGGTTCTATTACTACGGCGGGCTGGCCGACAAGGTCGAGGGCGCGGTGACGCCGATCGACAAGCCCGGCATGTTTCACTTCATCAGCTACGAGCCGCTGGGCGTGGTGGCCGCTATCGCGCCGTGGAATTCACCGCTGCTGCTGGCCGCCTGGAAGATCGCCCCAGCGCTGGCGGCGGGCAACACCATCGTGGTCAAGCCGTCGGAGTTTTCGTCCGCATCCACCGTGTACTTTGCCGAGCTGGTCGCGCAGGCCGGTTTCCCGCCGGGGGTGTTCAACGTCGTCACCGGTTTCGGGCTCGACGTCGGCGAGCCGCTGGTCAAGCACCCGCTGGTTGCGAAAGTAGCGTTCACCGGAAGCGAAGAAGGCGGGCGCCGCGTCTCCCTTAACGCGGCTGCCGCCTTCAAGCGCGTGTCGCTCGAACTCGGTGGCAAGTCGGCCAATATCGTGTTCGCCGATGCGGCGCTCGACGACGCGGTCAAGGGGATCGTCTCCGGCATCTTCGCCGCCACCGGCCAGACCTGCATGGCCGGCTCGCGGCTGCTCGTGCAGCGCGAGATTCACGACGAAGTCGTGGTGCGGCTGGTCGACTTCATGAAGACCGCCAAGCTCGGCGACCCGCTCGACAAGACCACCAACGTCGGCCCGGTGTCGACGCCGCCGCAACTGGCCAAGGTGCTGCACTACATCGACGTGGCGCGCAGCGAAGGCGCCACCTGCGTGCTGGGCGGCGAGCGGTCGAAGCGCCCCGGCTGCGAGGCTGGCCTGTTCGTCGAGCCCACCATCTTTACCGGCGTGCGCAACGACATGCGCATCGCGCAGGAAGAGGTTTTTGGGCCGCTGCTGGTGGTGATCCCGTTCGATACTGAAGACGAGGCCGTGGCCGTCGCCAACGACACGCCCTACGGCCTGGCCGCCGGCGTGTGGACGCGCGATCTGGAGCGCGCGATGACGCTGCCCAAGCGCCTGCGCGCGGGCACGGTGTGGGTCAACGCCTACCGCGTGGTCAGCTACATGGCGCCGTTCGGTGGCGTCAAAGCCTCGGGCCTTGGCCGCGAGAACGGCATCCGCGCGATCTACGAGTATTTGGAATCGAAGAGCGTGTTCATCAACCCGCGGCCCGGCATCGCCAACCCGTTCGTGCTGTCGTGACGGTGCTGACTCGACCGCGCCCCCGAGCCACAACCGGCCGAACTAACGCTGGCCGAAGCTTGCGGCTTCGAACAGGTCTTTGAACTCGCGCGGCTGCGAACGCCAGTACTGCGGCGGTGCCGATACCTTGGCGCCGAGCGTTGCGGCGGCATGCCAGGGCCAGCGCGGATCGAACAGCATCGCGCGGGCGAGCGACACCGCATCGGCCTCGCCGTTGGCGATGATGGCTTCGGCCTGCTCAGCCTCGGTAATCAGGCCCACCGCTATGGTCGGCAGGCCGACATCGGCCTTCACACGCTGCGCATACGGCACTTGGTAGCCGGGGGCCAACGTGATCGCCTGCGCTGGCGACACGCCGCCGGTGGTCACATGGATGGCCGCGCAACCCCGTAACTTCAGCGCTTGCGACAAGGCCACCGTGCCGTCGATGTCCCAGCCGCCGGGCACCCAGTCGGTGGCCGAGATGCGCGCCCACACCGGTTTGTCAGCGGGAAACGCGGCGCACACCGCGTCGAACACTTCGAGCGGAAAGCGCATCCGGTTTTCCAGACTGCCGCCGTACTCGTCGATGCGCTGGTTTGCAATCGGCGACAGGAACTGGTGCAGCAGGTAGCCGTGCGCCATGTGGATTTCGAGGCCGTCGAGGCCCAGCCGCGCGGCGCGGCGGGCGGTCGCCACGAAGTCGTCGCGCACCTGGGCCAGCCCGGCGTGGTCGAGCGCTGCGGGCGGCACTTCACTGCTTGAATGCGGCAGGTTCGAGGCCGACACCGTTTGCCAGCCGCCAGGCTCGTCGGGCCGAATTTGGGTGCCGCCGTCCCAAGGCGCGCGGCTCGATGCCTTGCGGCCGGCATGGGCGATCTGCATCGCCACCGCGATCGGCGAATGGGCACGGATCGCGGCCAGCACACGGGCCAAGCCTGCCTCGTTGGCGTCGGAATACAGCCCCAGGTCCTGCGGAGAGATGCGGCCCTCGGGCGACACTGCCGTGGCCTCCAGGATCAACATCCCCGCACCCGACAGCGCCAGGTGGCCCAGGTGGATCATGTGCCAGTCGCCCGGCGTGCCATCAACGGCAGAGTACTGGCACATCGGCGCGATGACGATGCGGTTGGCCAGACGCAGCGCGTCGAGTTGCCAGGGCGAGAAAAGGTGGCTCATCAAGGGCCTTTCGAGTTCGGCAAGGTGGGCAACGGCACCATCACCGCCTGACCTGGCGCCGTGCAGCCGGTGTCGCAGCAGCGGCCGGGCTGGCGGTTCTGGGTGATGGCCCGCGATTCGTCATCCTTGTCGTGTGTCAGCACGCCGCGGTCGAGCAGCCGCTCGACCAACTCGACCTTGCTGCCCACCGGGTAGTGGCGCCAGATTTCTTGCTTCATCGCGGCCGGTGAGCCGCCGCCGTGCAGGCTGATCACCGAGTACCAGCCGCCTTGGTACGACGCGGTCAGGTCTTCGACGAAGCGGGCCACTTCGATGCGTTTGTCGTACGGCACCACCGGGTTGGCGCGCAGCACCTCGGCCAGTGTGGCAGCGGTGGCGGGGTTGTGGTCTTCGTCGGGGCCGGGCAAGGCCACGATCAGGCCGCCCGACACTTCGTGGGCCAAGCGGTGCATGTCGTAAATTTGTGTCGCAAGCAATAACTTGCCGATGTTGGCGAACACTGTCTCGGGCATGAAGCTGCCGCTGTGTTCGTCCCGCGTGCCGTACACGCTGGCGGCCACGCCACACGCAAAGAAGCCTTCGGTGATCTTGATCAGCTCGACCATCGGCTCGCGCAGGCTGCTGGTCGCACCGGGGTCGAACCCGTTGGCCTCGCACATCAAGGCACCGGCACCGATCAGCAGGTCGCCGAAGCCAGCGCGTGCGGCGATGCAGCTGTGGCGGTGGTGGGTGGCGTAGTGGTGGGTCAGCGTGCCGGAGTGTTCCCACTCGTCGGCGTAGAACACGCGCTCCCAGGGCACGAACACCTGGTCGAAAATCACCACGCCGGTCGATTGCCCATAGCGCCGCGAAAACAGCGGCGCCCCGTGCTCGACCTTATCTCCGGGCCGGCCCGCAGGCCGCGCCACGATGGTGATGCCCTTTGCGTCCACCGGCACCGCGCAACACACGGCAAAGGCAGCGTCGTCGATGCCCATGTTGCGCCCCGGCATGACCAAGAATTCATGCATGTACGGCGCGCCGGTGACGATGGCCTTGGTGCCCGAGATCACGATGCCTTTCGCGTTGCGCTCCACGATGTGCACATAAGCGTCGAGGTTGGCCTGCTGATGCGGGCGTTTCGAGCGGTCGCCCTTGGCGTCGGTCATCGCGATGCCGAGCGACAAGTCGTCGTCTTGCACGCGCTGCAAGTAGGCGCCGAAGCGGGCGCGGTGCTCGGTGCTGCCTCGCGCATCGTCGATGCGCGCGCTGGCCTGGCCGATGGCATTCAATGCGTCGTGTGCCAGGTAGCGCTGCGCGCAGCCGGTTTCTTGGCACAACAGGCGCACCGCTTCGAGCTTGTTGAGCAAGTCGCCAGCCGATTCGTTGATGTGCAGCATACGGTTGACGAGCTTGCCGCTGGTGGTGGTCTGCACCGCGGTCATCAGCGGAGCCAACTCGGGCCGGTGCGCGAAATCGTAGGTCACGCCAAGCGCATTGATGCCCGGCTGCAGGCTGGCTGCGTCGGCCACGGCATCGATCAACTGGCCGTCGACGTACACGACCGGTCGCAAGCGGCGCAGCGACTCGCGGTAGTCGGCGGCGGTCATCAGGTGGGCGGTAGACACCGGCGGCGTGGCCGCAGCAGACGCGTTCAGATTGGGCGAGGCAGCATTCATGGAGGGTGTCCTCGGAGTGTCTCGATGCTATCGCTGGCGTGGGCCGGGGCTCACCGCAGCACCAATTTGCGCCCGAACGGCGCCACGGCCGACGCGTTCGCCTCGGGCACCGCCCAGATCACGGGCCAGCGCGGGCGAAAGCGCGCAGGGCCGTCGAGATCGGTGAGCACGACGCCGATGTCTGGATGGTGCGCGTCGGCCTCTTCGAGCAGCGGCGTGAAGTCGGTGCCGCCACCGCCGTGGAACACGATGTCGCGCAGGCCGCTGCGGCTGCGCGCCGAGCGTCCTGGTTCGGAGTGGATAACCTCGCGCACCTGCTCGTCGCCGATGATCAGCACCAGACCGGCCTCAAGCCGGCGCACGATCGCTTCGACCTCAACCGCGAAGCGCTGCATCAACGCATCGTCGACAGAGCCCGACACATCGACGATCACCACCAGCCGCGGCACCGACTTCGATGAGCTGAACCCGGGCTCCCAGGGCATGCGCCGGTTCACCCCGGCGCGCCCCTGGTTCGCCAGGTAAGAGCGCGAGGGCCGCGACCACGAGATGTCGCGCTGGGGCGCCAGGCTGCGCGCGAGCTGGGTGCGCAGCACCTGCTCCCACGGCGTGTGCGTGGTCGGCAGGTCGGCGATCAGCGTGCGCAGCATCGAGAACTCGCCGTCGTTCGCATGGGCACGTGATATTCGCTCGCTCCACTCGCGGGCCTGGTCGGCGCCTTCTTCGGGCGCCTCCAGCACGTCGGTTCCGGGTTTCAGGTCGGCCTGATCCTGGCCGCCCAGCGCACGCACGCTCGCCGCGCGCGGGCCGTCGCGTTTGCCGCCCTGGGCCTGCGGCCGGCGGTCGTCGATGGCGCGGTACAGCCGCTCGACATCCCACTCCAGCAGCGCTGCTTCGACGCTGTGTTGCATGCCGACTTCGGCGGCCAGCAACTGGTCAATCGTCACCGCCTTCGACGGCAGCTGCAGCCAGCTCAGGTGATCGAGCGTGCTGTTGACGATGGCATCAGCGCATCGATTGAACAGCTGCAAATCGGTATCGCCCAGCCGGTGCTGCAAGTCGAGGTAGCGCTGCGGATGGCGCAGCGCGATGCAGCACCTCGTGCGCGACCCAGCCGACTTGTTCGGCGAGCGGCAGCGACTCGAAGCTGGCGCTGTAGCGGATCGTGTGGCCGTCGGTGGTGACCGGCGGCACGGGCGGTGCGGTCGGTGCGGGCGCTGCGCTTGAGGCCGTCTTGTCAGTGCCTAGAACGGCCTCGTCATTCACGTCCAGATGCCGCACCCACAACGCCAGCCCGCCGGTCGATGGCGCGTACTCGACCATGCGCTGGATGGCCCGCGTGCCGCGGTGCTGGTAGAGCGCGAACGGCGTGTCGGGATCGGCCCCCGCCGCCCTCATCTCAGCCACTCTGGCTCTCGCGGCTGCGCCGGTCCGCGTAGCGGCGATATGCCGGGCTGTCGAGGATCACGCCTTCCAGGCCTTTCTCCAGCGCCGACTGCATCAGCAGTTCCATCGCCAGCGTCTGGGCTTCGCGCACCGGCAGTGCGACGTTGCTGCGCACCTCGGGCAGCTGCTCGATGATCTCCAGCGCGCGGGCCAGTGTCGGCTCGTCAGTGCTGGCGGCGAGCAGCCCGTAGACCATGCCGTAGAGGCCGTCGAGCGTCTTCGGCAGCAGGGCCAGCGTCTCCGCGCCGGGCTGGCTGGCCAGCAGCCGCACGACATCGACGGCCGCCTGCAACTCGCGCAGCACGCCGAAGAATTCGGCCGCGTTCGCCGCCCCGATGCGGCCCTGCACGAAGACGCGCTGGGCGGGATCCGACAGGCCGGATTGCAGCACATTCGAGATGTCTTCCCAGCCGCGCGGACTGGCACCGACCAGGTGATCGTTGGCGAGTTGCGATGGGGTGTCGTCAAGCCGGTCCGGCCGCACTTTCAGGTAGGCCATCACCTCGGGCGCGAAGCCACAGGCGAGGGCGTGCGTCAGGAAGGCGTCGATCACCGTCTGCACATTGAAGTGGAACATCCGGTCGGCGAGTGCCGTGCCCATGTCGTGGCTGACGGCGCCGTGGAAACTGGCGTTGCCCGCGGCGATCACCTGCCAGCCGTCGGGCAGCCGGTAGTTGCCGACGCGGCGGTCGAGGATCAGCGAGTAGGCCGAGATTTGCAGCCGCTGGTCGGCAGCGGTCAGCTCATCAAGGAACAGGATGCCCACAGGCTGATCGGGCGGCGGCAAAAACTCCGGCGGAAACCACACCGTCTTGCCCTGCACGTCGTCGGCGTAAATCGCGCCGCGGATGTCCACTGGCTCGATCGTGGTCAGCCGCAGATCGACCAGTGGCACATTGAAATGCGCGGCGACCTGCCGCACCACCGACGACTTGCCGACGCCGCGCGTGCCCCACAGCATCGAGGCGCGCTTGCGCAGCGTCGCATCGGCGTACTGCTCGATCAACGCCGCTTTCGCTGTGGCGATCGAGATCGGAGGGATGTTCATCGGGTTGCCGAGCATCGGTCACCATCAGGTTGAAGTGTGGTTCGTGGGCGGGTGGGCTGACGTTGTGCTGGCGTCCTGTGTGGCAGCCCAGCTCGGCTGCGTCAGAGCGCGTGGCCACGGCGGGATTTCGATCTGCGGCAGTTCGCGAAAACAAAACACCAGCCCGAGCAGCAACGGCGACGATTGGAACATCACCATCCGCAGCAGCGAGTCCTCCGACAGGCCCATGCTGGGCACCGATGCAGCCAGGCCGATCAGCGTGACGGTGACGGTCAGCGGAATCGCGCGCCGGCCCATCACGCCCCAGCGTCGCGCGCTCCAGCGGTCATGGAATTGGCGTGGCGACTCGGCCAGGGTCTGCGCCAGGTGCACGGCCGTGCGCTCCAGTTTCAGCTCGGCATCGCGGCTGCGCGCCTGGGCCTTGCCGCGCACCCGCAGGCTGCATTTCCAGCCACCACCCACGCCGATCAGTCGCGCCCAGCTCCAACCCAGTACCGCGAGCAGGTCCTCGGGCAGTTCGTGGCGCTCGCCTGCGGGCTTCAATTCCAGCTCGGCCGGGATGCTGCTGAATGCGGGCAGCTTCATCGACACGGTCAGCGCGCCGATCTGCGCGCTGGCGTGTGTCAGGATCATCGACGGCGCTGCATCTTGCGCGCTGCTGCCTGTCCGATCAGGTGCATCGAGCCGGTGGTTTTCAGCGATCACGAATCCGGGTTGCGCGCGGAACTGTCGACGCAGCGGCACGGCGTCGATTCGGGCCAGCAGCTCACCGAGGTCGGCGCCCTCGGTGGTCAGCGTCGCTTCCAAACCGCCGGGCAGCGTCAGATGGCGGGTCAGCCGGAAGTCCTTGACCGAGCCGGTCTCGAGCACCAGCGTTTCGCGCAGATCGGGCTGGCCGTCGGCGTCGCCGACATGGTTGATCGCCCTGAACACCAGCCGCCGTTGGAGCCGGTCGCTCGCGGCCAGGTCGACATGCCGGCCGCGCGCGGTGAACGGCGCCACCAGAGCGAAGATCTCGTGGTGCGTCAACGGCGGCGCGGTCTTCTCCGACCGACGGTCCGCCTCAGCGTCGCGTGGCACGTGCAGGCGCACCGGCCGCGGATTTCGCACGTGCGGCCCAGACTTTGTAGGCATTCGGCGTCAACTCCCGCTTCAGCAACGCGACCACCTGCCCATGCGTCAGCCCGTGGGCGCGCAGCACCACATCGAACGGCGGGCGGTCGTCCCAGGCGGTGGCGATGATGCGCTGGATGTCATCCGGCGTCAGGCGGGGGACGGGTTTAGCCATGGGATTGATTGTCGATCACCGCACATCGCCTCGGGAACGCTGGAAACCAGCGGCGGCAGCACATTGACGGCGCAACGCCCATCCCTAGTGCACGGTAGGCCGGCACTTGCCTGCGGTGCCGCTCGGCGCGATGCTCGCGAACTCTGATCGCCCACGCTGCGACCGGACAGATCCCAAAAAACAGGAGACTGCGAGATGTCGACACCACGCGAATCCAACGCGCCGATCACCTTTGTTATTCCAGGCCAGCGGCAAGACGGCACGGCCACGCGAGGCTCAGCGTCTGCGACAACGCTGACGCCTCCGATGGGCTTGCGCGGTACGGTCAAGGCATCGGTGCGCGTCGGCGCCACGCGGGGCGAAGGCGATGCGCATCGGGTGGTCGCTGTGCCGGGCGTCGATGTGGTGGTGCTGCACATCGCCAACGGACCGACGCTGGTGCTGCATCCGCACACGGCACGCGACCTGATGCTGGCGCAGTCGGCATCGCCTTCGCGCAGCACCCGCGGCGCCAAAGGAGCGGCGACACGCAGCGCCACGCCCAGTGAGGTGCCGGTGCCTGCGCAGCTGAGCTGGCCGGGTCTCGACGGCACGTCGAGCCGTGCCCGCGGTGCGTCGCGCGGGCTGATTGGCACGGTGTTGCTCAACCTGGTCGAGGTGGTCACCGGCCCGCTGCGCGAATCGGCGCAAGACTTCGCTGCCGACCAGATCGTCCAACGCGTCGACGGCCAGGTGAGTGAAGGCGTCTACGCGCTGAAGGCCGATGCGCTGACTTGCCTGAAGGGCCAGCCTCGGCTCGAAAGGGTGGCCGCAGCCACCGATGGCGGCCCGCTGCTGGTGTTTGTGCACGGCACGTTCTCGGACACGGCGGGCACCTTCGGCAAGCTGTGGCAGCAGCACCCGCAGCGCGTGAAAACGCTGTTCAAGCACTACCGCGACCGCGTCTACGCGCTCGACCACGCCACGCTCGGCCAAAGCCCGATCGCTAACGCCTACACGCTGGCACTCGCCTGCCCGCCGGGGGCGCGGCTGCATCTGGTCACGCATTCGCGAGGCGGGCTGGTCGCCGAAGTGCTGGCGCGTGCAGCGGGCTTGCAGCAGCTCGACGATGCGGCCAGCGAGTTGTTCATGGTGGGCGAGCTGCCCGGAGGGTTGACCGATGGCCTGAGCGCAGCGGCCCGCCAGACATTGCAAGCGGCGCTCGACGAACAAAAGCGGGTGCTGGCGGCCTTGATCAAGCACCTGCGCGATCAGCAGATCACCGTCGAACGCATCGTGCGTGCCGCCTGCCCGGCGCGCGGTACCTTGCTGGCCAGCCAGCGCTTCGATGCCTACATCTCGGTCTTCAAATGGGCGCTCGACTTGGCTCAGATCCCGGTGCTGCCGGAGCTGATCGATTTCATCGGCGGTGTCGCGCAGCGGCGGGCCGATCCCTCGCAGCTGCCCGGCGTAGCCGCGATGATTCCCGACAGCCCGCTGGTGCGCTGGCTGCACGCGGCCGATGCGCCGGTGCCGGGTGAGTTGCGCGTTGTGGCTGGCGACCTTGAAGGCGACAGCGTCGGCTCCTGGCTCAAAACGCTGATGGCCGATGCCTTTTACTGGACCGACAACGACCTGGTCGTGCAGACGCGTTCGATGTACGGCGGCGTGCCGCGCGCCAACGGTGCGAGCTTTCTGCTCGACCAGGGCAGCCAGGTCAGCCACTTCAACTACTTCAGCAACGAACTCACTGCCGAAGCGGTGGTCACTGGCTTGACGCAGGACCAGCCCACCGGCTGGCGCGCCATTGGTCCACTGTCCGCGGCCGGCGAGTCGGCCAGCGGCACGCGTGGCGGCCGCGTGAGCATGGCGCGACGCAGCGGTCAGCCGGTCTCGGCCCAACCCGCGGTGTTCGTACTGCCCGGCATCTTGGGCAGCCACCTGGCCGTCGATGGCAAGCGCATCTGGCTGGGCTGGCGGTTGATCAACGGATTCAAGCGCCTGGCCTACCCTGACGCTGCGGGCCACACCGTGGAAGCCGACGGCCCGGTCGGCTTGAGCTACGACGCGCTGACGGACTTCTTGCGCCGCACGCATGAAGTCATCGAGTTTTCCTACGACTGGCGCCAGCCGATCGAGCAAGAAGCGCAGCGGCTCGCCGCAGAGATGCAGGTCGCAATGGCCGCGCGCGACCAGAGCGGCCAGCCGGTGCGCATCCTCGCGCATTCGATGGGCGGCCTGGTCGCACGCACGATGCAGCTCGAATGCCCCGCCGTCTGGGCGCAGATGATGGCGCGCCCCGGTGCCCGCCTGCTGATGCTGGGCACGCCGAACGCAGGCTCGTGGGCGCCGATGCAGGTGCTGTCGGGCGACGACACCTTCGGCAACGCGCTGGTGGCATTCGGTGCGCCGTTCCAGGACCATGCCGCCCGCCAGCTGATGGCGCAGTTTCCGGGCTTCATCCAGTTGCAGCAGTCGTTGACGGACGACGCCCGCAGGCTCGATCGCCACGAAACCTGGGCCAAGCTCGCCGCCGACGACCTCGCGCAGATCGAGGCGAATGCCCTGTGGCACGACGACACGCGGCAGACCAACGCCTACCGCTGGGGTGTGCCCGCGCAGCACGTGCTCGATGCGGCGGTCGCGCTGCGGCGGCGGCTCGATGCGCAGCAGGGCACGCTGTTCCCGCAGCTGACGAACCAGGTCGTGCTGGTGGTCGGCCGCTCGAAGTTCACGCCCGACGGCTACGAGATCGGCAACGACGGGCTGGCCTACCTCAACTCGCCCGATGCCGGCGATGGCCGGGTGACGCTCGCCAGCGCGATGTTGCCGGGCGTGCCGACCTGGCAGGTCGACAGCGATCACAGCAGCCTGCCTGACCAGCACAGCGCCTTTGAGGCCTACCTTGAACTGCTGGTGGAGGGCCGCACCCGGCGTCTCGACGTGCAAGCGCCGATCGACACAACGCGCGGAGCCGTTGCCAGGGCCGCGCCAGCGAACGCGCAGGTGCGAAGCCGTCCGTCGCGGGAGCGTTGTGCGCCGAGCCTGCCGCTGGATGTAGGCGACAGCGCCGGGTTCGGCGGCGATGCACGCTCTGGCGACGCCGCGGCTCCTGCAGCGCCCCAGCCGCTGCAGATCACCGTCATCAACGGCGACCTGAAGTTTGGCCGCCACCCGTTGATGCTGGGCCACTACACCTCGTCACGCGTCACCGGCACCGAAGGCGTCGTCAATGCGTTGATCGGCGGCACGATGGCGGAGTCGCTGGCGGTGCGCCAGTACCCCGATGCGCCGGGCACACACCAGTTCTTTGCCAACACCGGCTGTCACAGCAGCAACCCGCTGCAACTGCCCCGGCCCGAGTGCGTGGTGGTGATCGGCCTCGGCGCCGAGGGCAGCCTGCGGCCGGCCGACCTGGCGTACTCGGTCAAGATGGGCGCGCTGGCGCTGGCGCAGCGGCTGTTCGAGCAGGGGCGGGAAGACCGCTCGCGCTGCGAGATTGCGGCCACATTGATCGGCAGCGGCGGCGCGGGCATCAGCGCGGGGCAGGCCGCGCAGGCGATCGTGCAGGGCATGCACGATGCCGACGGCGCCCTGGCCGAACTCAACAAGCAGCTCGAAACGCAGGAGGCTGTGGCAACCAATCGAGACGGCGCCCCGCGCCGCTGGCCGCGCATCGGCCACATCTGGCTGATTGAGCTCTACCTGGACCGAGCCAGCGAGGCCTGGCGGGCCCTCTATGCGCAGGCCGCATCGTCACCGGAGCGCTATTGCCTGAGTGAGCGGATCGAATCCGGCATCGGTGCGATGCGGCGCCCGCTCGACGGCGGTTACCGGGGTACCGGCAACGATTACATCCGCGCCGCGGCGGTGACACTGCCGGCTGGTGACGCGGTGCTCGAGTACACCATCGACACCAAAAAGCGCGCACGCACCGAGCGGCTGCTGCGCAACCTAGTGAAGCAGGCATCGAGCGACGCTAACCGCGACACGCGCATCGGCCGCACGCTGTTCAACCTGCTGGTGCCGCTGGAGTTGGAGCCGTTTCTCGGCGGCACCACCGAGATGCTGCTGCAGGTCGATCGCGCCACCGCCGGCATTCCCTGGGAGATGCTGGATACCGATGCCGATGCCCGCCTGTCGGCCTGCCAGGGGGCCGACAGGCGGGCCGGTGATGCGCTGACGCCGTGGGCCATTCGCGCCAAGCTGATTCGCACGCTGAGCACGACCGACTACCGACGCGGCGTCGTCGATGCCCGGCCCGAAGCCCACATGCTGGTGATCGGCGAGCCGTTGGTGGGCAACGACGCCTACCTGCCGCTGCCCGGCGCGCGGGCCGAGGCGCGCGCGGTGTGCGACCTGCTGCTCAAGCAAGGGGCGGGGCTGCCAGGGAAGGTTGTCGGGCTGATCGGCGACGAGGGCATTCCGGGGCCGGACGCTCTCGCGGTCATCAACACCTTGATGTCGCGCGACTGGCGCATCGTCCACATTGCAGGCCATGGCGAAGCGCCGGATGACCAGGGTGACGCCGACGACTGGGGCCCCGATGCTGCTGTGGCATCGCGCAGTGCCCGCGCACGGGTGAACAACGCCCGCGGCGTGGTGCTGTCCAACGGCACCTTTCTCGGCCCCTGCGAAATCCGCAGCATGCGCATCGTGCCGGAACTGGTGTTCGTCAACTGCTGCCACCTGGCCGGCCGAAGTGCATCGCAGACGGTGGATGTCGCGTCGAACTTCGACCGCGCGCGTTTCGCCAGCGGCGTGGCCGAGTCGCTGATCGAGATCGGTGTGCGTTGCGTCGTGGCGGCAGGCTGGGCGGTCGACGACCTTCCAGCGATGCAGTTCGCCACCCGCTTCTACAGCGCGCTGCTGCGCGGGGCACGCTTCATCGACGCGGTGGCCGAAGCGCGCCGCGCGGCTCACGCGCTTGGCGGCAACACCTGGGCGGCGTACCAGTGTTACGGCGATCCCAACTGGCGCTTCACCGACAGTGGCGGTGAGGCGCAGCGGCCGGCCGCGTCATTAAGCGACGAATTCGCTGGCGTCATGTCGGCCCCGGCGTTGGCACTGGCGCTAGAAACCATCGCTATCGAATGCGAGCACCAGGGCCGTGACCCGGGGTCGCAGTGCGCCAAGATCCGGCACCTGGAATCGCAGTTTTCCCCGCAATGGGGCGGCATGGGGGCGGTGGCCGAAGCCTTCGGTGTGGCCTTGAATGCCGCAGGTGACGCCGATGCAGCGATCGCCTGGTTTGCCCGCGCGGTGGCCGCCAACGACAGCAGTGCCACGCTGAAGTCGAGCGAGCAGTGGGGCAACCTGCGGGTGCGGCGGGCATGGCAGCAAGTCAATGCGGCGGTGAGCGTGGTGCGCCAGCTGAACAAGCCGGCGCAGGCGGGCAGGCCTGCCCAACCGCTCCGGGTTCAGATCAACGCGGCCCAGGCCACCCTGACCCAGGCGACGGCAGCGGCGCGCACCGAGCTGTCGGCGGCATTGGCTTTGTTGAATCGGCTGGTCGATCTGCAGCCGACGATGGAGCGGCACAGCTTGTGTGGCTCGGCCTACAAGCGCATGGCGATGATCGAGCGTGTGGCGGGCCGAAAGGAGCGGGCCGACGCTGCACTGCGCGAGATGTCGCTCTGCTACGCCGCGGCCGAGCGCCTCGGGCGCGATGCCGGCAGGTCAGATTGGTACCACCCGGCAATGAACCGGCTGGCAGGCGACGTCGCGTTGGCCGTGTCAACGCGAGGAGCCAAAGGCCGACCGGTGACGCTTTCCCTTTACGACGAGCGTTGGGCTGCGGTGCGCCAGATGCTTGTCAACAAGACACGCGACGACCCTGACTTCTTCAGCGTCGTCGGCCTGACCGAGTTGCGCCTGCTCGAAACACTGCTCACCGGTGCGTTGTCCGTTGCGTGCGCGGACATCGTCTCTGAATTCGACGCCTTGCACGCGCGCATGCCGAGTGCGCCGAAATGGAAGTCAGTGCACGACCAGCTGGACTTCGTGCTGGCCAGTGTTTTCGTCCATGGATCGCAAGCAGAAACAGAGGCTGCGCGAACCCTGCTCAGGCGTGTGGAGGCCTACCTCGATGGCGGGGGCTGACACCCAGGCGACGGTGCCACGGAGGGCCCGGTGGTCGCAGGCATACTGCGGCCCTGTTGTTGCGAGATGCAACGAATCGAGAGCCGCAGATGTCATTGCTTCCTCCCGATCACCCCGGGCGCCTCGCGCTGTCGAACGAAGTGCATGCCCGGCCACCGCAGCCGCTGGACACACCTTCGCGTGCGTCGCATTTGGCGGTTCTGGTCGATTTCGACGCCCGTGAGAGCGAGTTGGCACACATTACGACTTTGTGTGTGCACCACGGAGTGAACGGTCCGCCGAAGGGCGCCACCCAGTTCAGCGCGACGCTGGGCACGATGGATTTCAAGTGGGAGCGCCACGGCGAGTTCTCCACCTACACCGTGTTCTTCAATGGCTGCAGTGCCACGCCTTTTCAGGAGACTGCCGCGGCGCGCCTGCCCCAGGGCTGGCTGGCAGTGGTGCCGGGAGCGACACTGGTCGCGGCACACGCCGAGATGGTCTCGGCACCCAACGGAGCGCCGAGCGTGGCGCTGCTGGCCAGCCAGTTCGACGGGAACATCGCCGTTGGCTCGACCGTCGGCGACGGCGCCGCTATCGTTTACACCGACTTTCGGGTGCATGCCGACGGCTTCGTTCGCTTCGTCGTGTTCGATACCGCGCTGACGCCTCGCCAAGCGGGGCGCACCGTGCAGCGCCTGTTCGAAATTGAAACTTACCGCATGCTGGCGTTGCTGGCGTTGCCCATCGCACGCCAGCAGCTTCCCCGCATCGTCGGGATCGAAAGCGAACTGGCGGCTTTGACCGAACGCATCGCCCAGGACCAGCACAGCGACGACGAGTCGCTGTTGCAGCAGCTGACCCGGTTGGCCGCCGAAGTCGAAAGCGCGCTGGCCGCCAGCCAGTACCGCCTCGGCGCCTGCCGAGCCTACTTCGAACTCGTGACGGCGCGTATCGGCGAGTTTCGCGAACGACGTCTGGCGGGCGTGCAGACGATCGAGGAGTTCATGTCGCGCCGTTTCACGCCTGCGGTTGCCACCTGCAACACGGTGTCGCAGCGGCTGCATGATTTATCGGAGCGCGTGGCGCAGACCAGCGCCTTGCTGTCCACCCGCGTCGACATTGCGCGTGAGCGGCAGAACCAGGCGCTGCTCGCCTCGATGGACCGCCGTGCCAAGCTGCAGTTGCGCTTGCAGCAAACGGTCGAGGGCCTGTCGGTCGCGGCCATCGTCTATTACGTCGCTGGCGTGGCGGGCTATGTGGCGAAGGGGTTGCAGTCGAGCGGCTTGCCGATCAACACCGATCTCGCGGTCGGGCTGGCCATTCCGGTGATCGCGCTGGTGGTGCTGTCGACCGTGCGCCGAGCCAAGCGCCGCATTGCGCGGGACGACGCCGACCACACCATCACAAGCTAACCCTGAGCCCGTGCCGATCCGAATCGTCGGCCCGCAGGCCGTGTGATAACGTGGTTTTCCTTGGCTTTGCCGTCCTTTTTCGCTGCCTCTTTTGCAGCCGTCGACCATGTCCGTGCAGTTCCCGTTCTCTGCCATCGTCGGCCAAGACGAAATGAAGCTTGCCATCCTGATTGCCGCCGTCGACCCCAGCGTCGGTGGCGTGTTGGTCTTCGGTGACCGCGGCACCGGAAAATCGACCGCAGTGCGCGCGCTGGCGGCGATGCTGCCGAAGATGCGTGCGGTGATCGGCTGCCGCTACCACTGCGATCCGGAGGCGGGCGGCGCGGCCTGTGAGGACTGCAAGGCCCGCAAGTTGGCAGCCACGCCGATCAAGTCGCATCTGATCCCGGTGCCGGTTGTCGACCTACCGCTGGGCGCGACCGAAGACCGCGTGGTCGGCGCCCTCGACCTCGAGCGCGCGCTGTCGCAAGGCGTCAAGGCCTACGAGCCCGGCCTGCTGGCGCGTGCGAACCGAGGCTTTTTGTACATCGACGAGGTGAATCTTCTGGAAGACCATCTGGTCGATCTGCTGATCGATGTGGCGGCGTCGGGCGAGAACGTCGTCGAGCGTGAAGGCCTGAGCGTGCGGCACCCGGCGCGCTTCGTGCTGGTCGGCAGCGGCAATCCGGAAGAAGGCGAGCTGCGCCCGCAACTGCTCGACCGCTTCGGCCTGTCGGTCGAGGTGAAGACGCCGACCGATCTGCCGTCGCGCGTTGAGGTCGTGCGTCGCCGTGATCAGTTCGAGCGCGACCCGGCCGTCTTCACCGACAAATGGAAAAAGGAAGACGAACGTGTGCGCCGCAGCATCGTCAAGGGCAAGTCGCACATCGCTGAGGTGGCGGTGCCCGATGCGGCGCTGGAACGCGCCGCACAACTGTGCATGGCACTCGGCACCGACGGCCTGCGCGGCGAGCTCACGCTGATCCGCGCCGCCCGCGCACTGGCGGCCTTGCAGGGCGACAAGGTGGTGGGCGATGCACACCTGAAGCGCGTGGCGCCTCCCGCACTGCGCCACCGCCTGCGCCGCAACCCGCTCGACGACGCAGGCTCGACGGTACGCGTCGATCGCGCGGTGGCGGATCTGTTCGGGGCATGACCCCGGCAACGTCCGACGCCAGCGCGCGGGCGACATCTCCAGAGCCAGGCTGGCGCTGCGCACAGCCTGCGCTGTCGGTCGCGGCGCTGCATGCGGCGGCGTTGTTCGCGGTCGATCCGGTCGGCACCGGCGGTGTGGTGATTCGGTCGCTGTCGGGCCCAGCGCGAGACGGCTGGCTGCGCTGCGTGTTCGGCCTGCTGCCCGATGGCACGCCGATGCGCCGGGTGCCGTTGCACATCAACGATGAACGCTTGCTAGGCGGGCTCGACCTCGCTGCCACGCTGCAGGCCGGGCGGCCGATCGCGCAGCAGGGCGTGCTGACGGCAGCCGATGGCGGCATCGTGCTGCTGGCGATGGCCGAACGGCTGGCGCCGGCCACCGCGGCGCGGCTGGCCGCCGTGCTCGACACGCGAGAAGTCGCGCTCGAACGCGATGGCCTGGCCACGCGCCACGCCACCCGCTTCGGCGTGATCGCGCTCGATGAAGGTTTGGCCGATGACGAACGCGTGGCGCCCGCCTTGCTGGACCGGCTGGCGTTTTCAGTCGATCTACACCCGGTGATCGACGACGCTGCCGATCGCACCGAAGACGAGCGGGCGCTGGCGCAGGACCTGGCGTCGATGCCGGGCTGGAGTGCCGCTGACGTAGCCGCTGCGCGCGCGTTGCTGCCGCAGATCGAGGCGTCTGCCGAGATCGTGCAGGCGCTGGTCTCGACCGCGCTGGCGCTCGGCGTCGCCTCGCTGCGCGCGCCGCTGCTGGCACTGCGTGTGGCGCGGGCTGCGGCAGCGCTCGACGGCCGGCTGCGCATCACCGATGACGATGCCCAGCTGGCTGCGGCGCTGGTGCTGGCGCCGCGCGCCACCCAGGTGCCGGCACCCCCGGCCGAGCCGCCAGCGAACGAAGACGACACGCCCGAGCCGCCGCCCGAACCTGAAGAGGCCAGTGATCCGCCGCCGGAAGACACACCGGAGCCGCCTGCGCCTGAGGAGGACGATCCATCGAATGACGCCGACACGCCCGAGCCGCCGGTCGGCGACCTCGAATACCGCGTGCTCGAAGCCGCGCAGGCCGCGATCCCGGCCGGGCTGCTGGCGGCCTTGATGGCAGGCCAGGATCGCCGTGCCAGCGCGCAGGTTTCGGGTCGCGCCGGTGCGGTACAGCAGGGCCAGAAACGCGGACGACCGAGCGGTGCCAGGCGTGGCGAGCCGCGTGCCGGCGCGCGCTTGAACGTGATCGAGACACTGCGCGCTGCCGCACCGTGGCAGAAGATCCGGCATGCCGAGGTCGAGCGGGCGCGCCTGACTGACGACGCCATCTCGAAACCCAACACGAGGTCTGCCCGTGTTGCTGTCGCATTGGCTGCGGCAAGCCCGCCGCGCGCCCGCGTGCAGGTGCGCCGATACGACTTCCACGTCACCCGCTACAAGCAACGCAGCGCCACCACCACGCTGTTCGTCGTCGATGCCTCGGGCTCGTCGGCGCTGAACCGGCTGGCCGAGGCGAAGGGCGCGGTCGAGTTGCTTCTGGCCGATTGCTACGTGCGCCGCGACCAGGTCGCGGTGCTGGCGTTTCGAGGCAAGGGCGCCGAGCTGCTGCTGCCGCCGACCCGCTCGCTGGTGCGCGCCAAGCGCAGCCTGGCCGGTCTGCCGGGTGGTGGCGGCACGCCGCTGGCGTCGGGCATCGATGCCGCTGCTGCGCTGGCCGCATCGATCGCCCGGCGCGGCGAAACGCCGATCGTCGTGCTGCTCACCGATGGCCGCGGCAATATCGCACGCGATGGCAGCCCGGGCCGCGCGCGCGCGGGTGACGACGTGCCACTGGCGGCGCGCCAGGTCCGTGCGGCCCGCCTTCGTGCGCTGCTGATCGACACCTCGCCGCAACCGCAGGCCGCCGCGCGACAGCTCGCGCAGGAGATGGGTGCCAGCTACCTGCCGCTGCCGTATGCCGGCTCGGCGACGCTGTCGCAAGCGGTCGCTCTGGCGACGAAGTCGGCCGCGCCCTTGGTCGCTCGCTGAGCCGCGCACTCGATGGCATTGCGGCTGGACTGGGAGCGTGACGGCCGCGACTGGCCGCACCGCGAGGCGAGCGAATTCGTCGAGGCCGGTGGCCTGCGCTGGCACCTGCAGCGGTTTGCGCGTGAATCAGCACCCACCACCGCAATGCGCGCCGCGCCGCTCGCGCTGCTGCTGCACGGCACCGGCGCGTCGGTGCATTCCTGGCACCCGATGCTGCCGTGGCTGCGGCCGCACTTCGATCTGCTGCTCGTCGATCTACCCGGGCATGCCTTCACCGGCATGGCAAGCGCCTGGCAAGCGTCGCTGCCCGGCATGGCGCTGGTGGTCAAGTCGTTGCTGGACGTGCTGGCCGTGCAACCAACAATCCTGATCGGGCATTCGGCCGGCGCGGCGCTCGGCGCGCGCATGTGCCTCGACGGTCACCTCGCGCCGCAGTGCCTGATCAGCATCAACGGCGCCTTCATGCCATTGGGCGGATTGGCCGGCGTGCTGTTTCCACCAGCCGCCAAGCTGATGGCTTCGCTGCCGTTCGCGCCAGGCTTTGTCGCGCGCCGTGCGGCCGATCCGCGCGCGATCGCCCGGCTCGTGAGCGACACCGGCTCGGTGCTGAGCCCTGAAGGCATGGCGCTCTACGGCCGCATCGTCGGCAACCCGGGGCACATCGAGGGGGCCTTGGCGATGATGGCCAACTGGGATGTGCAGCCGCTGCTGCGCGACCTGCCGCGCTTGCAGACGCCGGTCAGCCTGATCGTGGCCGACAGCGACCGGGCGGTGCCGCCAGCGCAGGCGCAGCGGGTGCTGGCGATGCTGCCGTCACAGGCCGGCACCACGCTGACCCGCCTGAGCGGCGCGGGGCACATCGTTCATGAGGAACAACCGGCTGCGGTTGCCGCGCTGTGCGTGTCGGCTGCTGTTGCCGCAGCGGCCGCGCAAGTCAGCGCACGATGAAGGTGTCGTACCTGACGTAACCGCCGTCGCCCAGCTTGATCTCGACCATCTTGCTGACCGCCTGCACGCTGTTGAGCCAGGCGTAGGTCGGCGACGAGGTCTGGAAGGTCGGAGCGGTGACGAAGTACGGGATGTCTTGTGCGGTCAGCACCTCGCCCCGGCTCATCTTCTCGGCGCTCTCGGGCGAGTGCTGGATGATGCCGTTGTAGGTCATGTAGATCAGCGCGCCATCGTCTGTTTTCAGCACGGCGCGCACGTCCAGGCGCAAGACGCCGGAAGGCATCACACGCAACCAGTCGGCACCGGGCGCCTGGAAGGTGCCGCTGACCTTCGGGCCTTTCGCCCAGCCACCGGTGGGCTTGACGTTGACGATCAACAACGAATCATCAATCAGCGTCGGCGCATCGAGCAGCACCTGGTAGGTCATCAGGTAGTCGGTTTTGATCTCGGTGGTTTGCATTACGTGGCCTCAGCGTTGGAGCAGGGAGTGCCATCGTCCCATCACGGCTGCACCGTGTCGATGAGGATCTGCAGCCCCTCGGTGCCGGTTTTGACGTTCGCAACCTGGCCGCTCAGGTCGCCGGGGCTCGGCAGCGCGTTGCCTGACTTCGACACCCGTGCACCGACCACAACGACCGGGAAGTTCGACA
>JANPNF010000033.1:0-3421 GCA_031427315.1 Burkholderiales bacterium
GCTGACACGCGACGCGCAGGAGCCCTGGCGGGCTGCAGCCCGATGGGCAGGGCCACCAGCCCGGCCCCCGGCGCGGCCCACCACGCTGGCCGCTGCTGCCGCTGCGGCCGCGTGCCGTCCCGGCGCGCTGCCTGCGCTGCCCGGCGTGCGCATCACCGAGGCCACGCTGGTGGCGGCCGGCAGCCAGCGCGCCAAGCTGCCCAATGGCAGCGAGGTGGGCCCGCCGCTGCCCGAGCATTGCCTGCTGCGCGGCCGCATCGACGAGCGCACCGGCGCCGACGGCCAGCGGTACCACACCGGCTTCGAGCTGCGCCTGCCCAGCGCCTTTGCCGGGCGCTTCTTCTACCAGGGCGGCGGCGGCAACGATGGCGTGCTCAACATGGCCATCGGCCGCAACACCGGCGCCAACGGATTCGCCGACAACGCGCTGGCGCGTGGCTTTGCAGTGGTGTCCACCGACGCCGGCCACCAGAGCCCGGCACCCACCTTCGGGCTCGACCCGCAGGCCCGCATCGAGCATGCCTGGCGGGCCCACGACCGCACCGCCGTCACCGCCAAGGCCTTGCAGGCGGCCTACTACGGCCGGCCGGCCGACCGCAGCTATTTCGTCGGCAGCTCGGGCGGTGGGCGCCAGGGCATGATGTTCACGCAGCGCTTCCCCAGCTACTTCGACGGCGTGATCGCGGTGGCGCCGGCGATGCGCGTCAGCGAGGGTGCCACCATCGCCGCCGCCTGGACGGTGCAGCAATTTGCCGCCGTGGCGCCGCGCGGCGCCGATGGCCAGCCGGTGCTGGCCCAGGCCCTGAGCGATGCCCAGTTGCAGCGCGTGGCGCGTGAGGTGCTGCAGCGCTGCGACGCCGCCGACGGCCTGGCCGATGGCCAGGTGCAAGACATGGCGGCCTGCCGCATCGCCCCGGCCGCGCTGCAATGCCCTGCGGGCACCACACCGGCCCAGGCCAGCGGCAACGATGCCGGCTGCCTGAGCGCGCCGCAGGCCAACGCCTTGAGCGAGGTGATGGCCGGGCCGCGCAACCGCCAGGGCGCGCTCTACTTCGGCTGGCCCTGGGACCCGGGCCTGGCCGATGCCGGCTGGCGCGCCTGGACCCTGGGCACTGCCCAGCAGGGGGCGCCCAATGCCCGCCACATCACCTTGATGGCAGGCGCGCTGGGCCATGAGTTCGTGACCCCGCCGGACCCCGCCTTGAGCACCCTGAACTTCAACTTCGAGACCGACCCGGCGCGCATGGCCGCCTTCCACGCGGCCTACGACACGGCCGACGATGTGCAGTTGAGCGGCTTCCGCCAGCGTGGCGGCAAGTTGATGATGTTCCACGGCGTGGCCGACCCGATCTTCTCGGCACTGGTGTCGGTGGACTACCTGCGCCGGCTGCAGCAGACCCATGGCCGCGGCCACCGGGCAGTTCGCGCACAACTTCCTGGTGCCCGGCATGACGCATTGCAGCGGCGGCCCGGCCACCGACGGTTTTGACGGCCTGAGCGCGCTGGTGCAGTGGGTGGAGCAGGGCCAAGCGCCCGAGCGGGTGCTGGCGCAGGGCAGCGGCACGCTGCCGGCCACGGTGAACCGGCCGCTCTGCGCCTGGCCGCAGGTGGCGCGCTACAGCGGCGGGGATGTCAACGCCGCAGCCAGTTTTGCCTGCCGCTGAGCGGGCGTCTCAGGCGGGCCGGCGGCGCCAGGCCAGCAGCGCCAGGCCGCCGGCCAGCAGGGCCCAGGCCGCGGGTTCGGGCACCGGGCTGGACACAAAGGCCTGCACTTCGCCATTGGGGCCGCTGTAGAGGCCGACCAGGTCGCCCAGGTTGTTCAAGCCATAGCCCAGGGCGATGACCATGCCAGGCGGTGGGTCGAAGAAGGTCCAGTTGCCGGGCGTACCCACAAAGGCCTGGGTCCCGGAGAAGCCGGTGATCAGACCGCTGTCATTGATGTCGCGAAAGCGCGGCCGTGTCCCCAGGTCGCCGCCGGTGTAGGGCGTCAGCACCCCGCTTGTCGCGTCGAAGCTGAAGGCAAAGGAGTTCTGGCCCACAACACTGCCCACCGCCAGACCCTGCGAGGTGACCCCCTGCAAGATGACGTTGTTGGTGAGCGGGATCAGGGTGGCCGAGGCGGCCTGTCGATCAAACACAAAGCCTCGCAAGCCATTCCCTGCGTCGCTCAGGGTGCCAGTCAGAAAGCGGCCGTTGGCCGAGATGCGCCGCAGCAGCACATCTGTGGCGCCGGGCAACGTGAAATCGCTGAAAGCGCCGTTCTCGTAGATGAAGCTGCTGGAGGTTGGCGCGTCCGGGTCGCCCGAAAAGTAGATGCCCACCAACACGCCAGCATCGCTGATACCGGTGACAGCGCTGTTGCCGGCGCCTGCCGGCACGATCGGCGTGAACAGCCCATTGGCATAGACAAAGCCCTCGCCGGTTGTGTCGGAGGACGACTGCCCTACCAGTTGGCCCGCGCTGTTGATGTCCCACAGCTGGGTGTTGGCCCATCCGGGCTGGTTGAAGGCCTGTGGCGGGCTGTACCCCGGCCCGGCTTGGGCGCCGGTCATGGCGCTCAGGCTGATCAGCAGGGCCATGCAGACAGGCCTATGCCCTGCCAGGATTTGCCGCTTGTTGGACATTGAGTGAATCCTCCCGATTCCTGGATTTGTGTTCGGGCTGCAGCAGACCTGCCGCGCCCTGCTGATTCAAGCTTAGGGCAGGGTCTTGTCGTTTCGGTGTTTGACTTTAGGGGGGTGCCGCAGTCTCGTCAGCATTGACGAGGCGCAGCCACGATGCGCTGCCGCTTGCCGCTGGGACCGGCCGGGATGGCCTGGGCCCGCCGCGTCTCGATGTGCGGCGCCACTGCGCCCTGCTGACGGGCAAAGGTGGCCAGCAGGTGGCGGCAACGCTCGCGCCGGGCGGGTGAGGGGTCTTCGTCGCCGCCCAGCGTCAAGCGCCAGCGGGTGGGGCCCAGCGCCCGCAGTTGAAAGTCGAACACACCCGCCTCGTCCTCCAGCACCGTGCACAGGGCCAGCGGCAGCAGCATCACCGGCTGACCATCGGCGCCGTGCAAGGTGAGCGCGTCGTCGGTGCGGCCCTCCACCTGCACCACCGCCAGGGCCGACCCGCAGGCGCAGGGCCGCGCATCCAGCGCGATGCGGTCACCGATGTCGAAGCGGATCAGCGGCTGCAGGTGGTTGGCCAGATTGGTCAGCAGCGTGGTGTGCGACAGGCTGCCCGGCGGCACCGGGCGGTGCTGGGCGTCCACCGGCTCCAGGATCACCCAGTCGGCATTCACATGCAGCTGGCCCTGGCAGTAACACTGCTTCCGCCATGCCCCCGCGCACTACGGCGCCATCCACTTCCACGACGACGACCTCGACGACTGCCGCTGGCCCGCCACCCATGCGGTGACCCTGCCCGAGGGCCTGAAGTC
>JANPNF010000034.1:0-6139 GCA_031427315.1 Burkholderiales bacterium
TGCGTGTGCGCGAACCGGCTGTATGTGCAGGACAGCGTGTACGACGCCTTTGTCGACAAGCTCGCGGCGAAGGTGCGCGCCATCAACGTCGGTAACGGCTTCGAGACCGGTGTGACCCAGGGCCCGATGATCGATGCGAACGCGGTCGCGAAGATCGAGAGCCATGTCGCCGATGCGCTGGCCAAAGGCGCACGGCTGCTGGTCGGCGGCCACACGCTGGACGGCCGGTTCTTCGAACCCACCGTGCTCGCTGACACCACCGCCGACATGCTGTGTGCTCGGGAGGAAACCTTCGGCCCGGTGGCGCCGGTGTTTCGTTTCCACACCGAGGCCGAAGCCATTGCGCTGGCGAACGCGACCGAATTCGGCCTGGCCAGCTACTTCTACAGCCGCGACATCGGCCGCATCTTTCGCGTGGGTGAAGCGCTGGAGTACGGCATGGTCGGCGTCAACACCGGGATGATCTCGACCGCCGAGGTGCCGTTCGGCGGCGTCAAGCAATCGGGCCTGGGCCGCGAGGGCTCGCACCACGGCATCGCCGATTACGTCGAGATCAAGTACCTGTGTCTGGGTGACATTCAAAAATGAGCTTTCCCGCGCTAGAAATCCGCCATTGGGTGCTGCTGGTCTTTGTGGGATCGGCGCTGTACGTGCACCTGCGCGGCCGCGTGCGCTTCAAGCTGGCGCGCGCGCTGACCGACTTCACCGTGCTGCTGGCGCCCATCAACATGCTGATGTACGCCTTTTCGCGCACGCCGCGCAGCGCCTACATCGATGTGGCGCAGTTTCCTGAACTCATCGAGCTGCAGAAGCAGTGGCCTGTGATCCGCGACGAGGCGCTCCGCCTGAACGATGAGGGCTACATCCGCGCTGCGGCGGGCTACACCGACATCGGCTTCAACTCGTTTTTCCGCACTGGCTGGAAACGGTTTTACCTGACGTGGTACGGCAAAGACCTGGCCTGGCCTCGGCACAGGCGCTGTGCCCGCTGACGGTGGCGCTGCTGCGCGGCATCCCGTCGATCAAGGCCGCGATGTTCGCCTCACTGCCGCCCGGTGCCCGGCTGGTGCGGCACCGCGACCCCTACGCCGGCTCGCTGCGCTTTCACCTCGGGCTGAAAACGCCGAACGACCCCGGCTGCTACATCGATGTCGATGGCGAGCGTTACCACTGGCGCGATGGCGAGGCGGTGATGTTCGACGAGACCTATATCCACACCGCCGCCAACACCACTGACCAGCAGCGCGTGATCTTGTTTTGCGACATCGAGCGGCCGTTGTGGGGCAGCCCGTTGCGGGCGTTCAACCGGTTGTTCGCCAAGCACTTCATGGCCGCTGCATCCACACAGAACGTCACCGGCGAGCCGATCGGCGGCATCAACAAAGCGTTCGCGCATGCCTACAAGCTACGCTCCGCCGCCAAGGAATTCAAGCGCGGCAACCGTCTCGCTTACTACGTGCTGAAGTGGCTGGCGATCGGCGGACTGTTGTGGGCGATCTTTTGGTGACTGCGCTCAGCGGCTTCCTGCGCTGAGGCGCCACGCAACAGCGGGTTCAGCTCTGCTCCTCGTCGTTCGCGGCCGCCGTGGCGCCGCGCTCCAAGAGGTTTGCATAACCCGCACGGCCAGTGGCTTGTGCCGACGCCGCAAGGCCCATCGCGCGACGCAACAGCAAATCGGGCTGCATGCCATCGGTGGGGTAAGAGGCAATGCCGAGCGCCGTCGCCACCGCCAGATCGACGCCGCCGACCTTGAAGGTCTCGCCGAGTGAGCCCAGCAGCTTGCGGCCGACGCGGTCGGCATCGGCCGGCGTGTCGATCAGCGACAGCAGTACGGCAAACGCATCGTCACCGACCGAGGCCACTACATCGCTGGCGCGCACGCCGGCACGCAGCCGCACCGCGACCTTGCGGCGCAGCGTGCCGGCGGCCTCGGGCCCGAGGCGCGCCATCGTCGTCGCCAGGCCCTCGATGCGCAGCACCAGCAGCGCCATCGGCGCCGGCTCGCGCCTGCGCAGTGCCAGCAGGTGGCTCATGTGTTCGATCAGCTGGCCAGCGTGTGGCAAGCCGGTGTGCACATCGGTCGCGAAGGCCTGCCGCGTCACCGCGCGCACCCGCTGCCGCTCGATCGCCGCACGCAGCCGGCGCGGCCAGTCGGGCTGCGCGAGTTCATCGCTGGCAACGATGTCCTGCGCCCCGTCGCGCCACCAGGACACACACTCGGCCGGCGTCGGCGCATCAGCCACGATGATCACCGCGACATCCGAAGCACAGCGGACCCAGCCGTCCCAACCGCCGTGGACCACCAGCACATCGACCGGTGCAGCGGCGATCCGCGGCCAGAGCTCGTCGGCGGCGCACGATGCGATGTCGAGCGGGCCGAAGCCGTCGCTATCGATCGGGGCCGCGGCGCTTTCCCACGCCGCGGCCGCCTGGGCCAAGCCGGTGTGCAGCACGTGCCAACTCGCATCGGTCATCGGTACCCTCCTCGCCACTAACAATCAACAGATTGTGGCGGCGACCCGCGCCGGGCGCTGAGTCTCTTCGAGCTGGAGTGGGGCTCGCTCGTCAGACTGCCGCTGCAGTTGTCCGCCGAGCCGGAGCTGCGCACTAGAATTGGCTCGAAGTTGCGGGTGTAGTTCAATGGTAGAACGGCAGCTTCCCAAGCTTCATACGAGGGTTCGATTCCCTTCACCCGCTCCATAGGTTCATCTCTGACAACGGCCCCCACAGGGCCGTTTTTGTTGTCCGTTGCGCACCTGTCCATGAGTTCCAAGGCTTCCTCGCCGCACCACGACTCCGACGTCACCGGTCCAGAGGGCGTTGCCTTGCCGCATCGTCCGATCAAATCGTTCGTGCTGCGCGCCGGGCGCATGGGCCCGGGCCAAACGCGGGCAATGAACGACTACGGGCCGCGCTTCCTGGTGCCTTATGCGCCGCGGCCGCTGGACACGGCGGCGGTCTTCGGCCGCAGCGCACCGCTGATCGTCGAGATCGGCTTCGGCATGGGCGACGCCACCGCCACCATCGCCGCCGCCCTGCCCAACACCGACTTCCTCGGCCTGGAGGTGCACGGCCCCGGCGTGGGCGCGCTGCTCAAGCTGATCGGCGAACGCAGCCTCAACAATGTGCGCATCGTGCGACACGACGCGGTCGACGTGCTGGAACAGATGATCTCGCCCGCCTCGCTGGCGGGCGTGCATGTGTTCTTTCCCGACCCATGGCACAAGCTGAAGCACCACAAGCGGCGCCTGATCCAACCCGCCTTCGCCGCACTGCTGGCCTCGCGGCTGGCTTCGGGCGGCCACTTGCACTGCGCCACCGATTGGCAACCGTATGCCGTGCAGATGCTGGAGGTGCTGACGGCCGAGCCGACCTTGTCCAACACCGCCCCGCACGGCAGCGATGGCTACGCACCCAAGCCCGCGTACCGGCCATTGACCAAGTTCGAGAACCGCGGACTCAAGCTCGGGCACGGCGTCTGGGACCTGGTGTTTCGCCGCCATTGAATTCGGCCGGTTCGGCGCCTGCAACGCGTCAAGCGCGATCAATCGACTTTCGTTATCGTGTTCGGGTTGCTACTGAGCTTCAACTCCGTCCTCCCATCGGGTTGTCGCGACAACCCTGAGTTCCTGTCCTGCAGCGCCGTCCGGCCGCCCGCATGACACCTTCCCACCAACTCGATCCGGTCGGGCTTCGCCGCTGGCCGAATCACTGCCTGCCAGCGCCCATGAACACCGACACCTCGCGCCCTGCTCTCGCCCTGGCCAGCGTTGCCGCCCTGCTGATGCTGACCCTCGCCAGCGGTTGCTCAAAGCTCGGCCCGGCCGGTGGCCCGCCGGGCGCGCCGCCGGTGTCGGTGGCACCCGCGGTGCAGCGCAGCGTCACCGACATCGAGGAGTTCACCGGCCGGCTCGAAGCGCCACGCTCGGTCGAGGTGAGGCCACGCATTGGCGGCACGATCGACAAGGTGCATTTCCGTGACGGCCAGCGCGTGGCGCAGGGCGCGATGCTGTTCACCATCGACCCGAAACCGTTCCAGGCCGAGCTGTCGCGGGCGCAGTCACAGTTGACAGCAGCCCGTTCGCGGGCGGCGCTGGCCACCTCCGATCTGGCCCGCGCCAAGAAGTTGCTCGACTCGAAAGCGGTGTCGGCGCAGGAGTTCGACCAGCTCACCTCGGGTGCCGCCACCAGTGGTGCCGACATCGCAGCCGCCGAGGCGGCGGTGCGCGTGGCGCAGCTGAACTTGGGCTACACCAGCGTGCGCGCACCGATGGCCGGACAGTTGTCGCGCGCCATCATCACCGAGGGCAACCTGGTGGGCGACCAGAGCGTGCTGATCACGCTGGTCGCCACGCAGACGGTGTACGCCTACTTCGACGGCAGCGAGCAGACCTTCTTGCGCTTGCGCAAAGGCGATCCGGGCCAACGCCTGGTGCACATGGGGCTGGCTGACGAACCCGGCTTCCCGCACCAAGGCCAAGTCGATTTCATCGACAACCAGCTCAACCCGCAGACCGGCTCGATCCGCATGCGTGCGGTGTTCGACAACCCGAAGGGCGAGTTCACGCCGGGCCTGTTCACCCGCATCCAACTGGCCGGCGGCGCGGCCTATTCGGCGGTGCTGACACCGGAGCGCGCGATCAGCACCGACCAGAGCAAGAAGCTGGTGTTCGTGATTGGCGATGGCAATGTGGCAAAGCCGCGCGAGGTGCGCCTGGGCATGCTGATCGACGGCATGCGGGTTGTGACCTCGGGTTTGAAGGCCGGTGAGTTGGTCGTCGTCGACGGCCTGCAGCGGGTGCGCCCGGGCGCGCCGGTGCAGCCGATCAAGGTCGCCACCGACGCGCGCGGCATGCCGATTCCGACGCCACCGGCCGGCGGGCCCCAAGGAGCGCCGGCCGGCGGCCCTCCGGGCGCAGCGCCTGCGGCTTCGGCCGCATCTGCCGCCTCAGCGGCCACCCTTTGAGTCGCCGGGTAAACGGACGCCACGCATGAACATCTCCCGCTTCTTCATCGACCGACCGATCTTCGCGGCGGTGCTGTCGGTCGTCATCACGCTGGTCGGTGCGATTTCGATCTTCACGCTGCCGATTTCCGAGTACCCCGAAGTCACGCCGCCGCAGGTGGTGGTGCGCGCGCAGTTCCCCGGCGCCAATGCGCGGGTGATCGCCGAGACGGTGGCCACGCCACTTGAAGAGCAGCTCAACGGCGTCGAAGGCCTGCTCTACATGAACAGCCTCGCCACCGCCGACGGCGCGATGACGCTGACGCTCAGCTTCAAGATCGGCACCCACCCCGAAGTGGCCGAGACCGCGGTTCAAAACCGCGTACAGCGCGCGTTGCCGCGCCTGCCCGAGATCGTGCGCCAGGTCGGCGTGACCACCGAAAAGAGTTCGCCGAACCTCACCATGGTCGTGCACATGGTGTCGCCCGACAACCGCTACGACGCGCTGTACCTGCGCAACTACGCGGCGCTGAATGTGCGCGACCAGTTGCTGCGCATCCCCGGCATGGGCTCGGTGCAGACCTTCGGCTCGGGCGACTACGCGATGCGCATCTGGCTCGATCCGCAGAAGCTCGCCGCCCGCAACCTGACCTCGGGTGACGTGGTGGCCGCGCTGCGCGAACAGAATGCGCAGGTCGCGGCCGGCGTCGTCGGCGCGACACCTGCGCCCGCCGGCACCGAGTTCCAGCTCGCGATCAACACGCAGGGGCGGCTGGTCACCGAGCAGCAGTTCGCCGAGGTGATCGTGAAGGCCGACACCGCCGACCGCTCGGTGATCCGCATCAAGGACCTGGGCCGCGTCGAGCTGGGCCCGAACACCTATGCGCTGGGTTCGCTGCTCAACAACAAGGAGGCGGCGGCGCTGGCGATCTTCCAGGCGCCGAATTCGAACGCGCTGCAGTTGTCAGCCAATGTGCGCGAGACGATGGAGCGGTTGAAGGCCGACTTCCCCGAGGGCGTCAGCTACTCGATCGTCTACGACCCGACACGCTTCGTGCAGACCTCGATCGAGAAGGTGATCCACACGCTGCTGGAGGCGATCGCGCTGGTCGTCATCGTGGTCGTGATTTTTTTGCAGACCTGGCGCGCCTCGCTGATCCCGCTGCTGGCGGTGCCGGTGTCGATCGTCGGCAC
>JANPNF010000035.1:0-1842 GCA_031427315.1 Burkholderiales bacterium
TGACGGTGAAGCAGATATTTCCTTTCCGGTTTCAGGTCCGAAGGGGGCAGGCCAAGTTCACGTGCAAGGGACGAAAACCAATGGAGTGTGGCGCTACGACGAGATTTCTATCACGCTAGAGAACGAAGGAAAGACGATCGACCTGACGGATGAACCGCTCGCCAACCAACATTAGAGTGCATCCCGTTTCCGAACTAGCCGTTTGGGCGCTAGCCCCGGTTCTTGTAACTGAACCGTGGCTAGCACGAAACGCGGAACCGTGGCTAGCGCCCAATGGCACTCACTTTGTTGGTGCGTCTTCAGTTTCGTTAGGTTTTTCGGGTTTTTTTCGTTTCTGAAAGTGGGTGGTTTTGGGGCGTCGTGGGTACGCTTCGCGTGGATAACTTCGTCCGGGACGCTTTGGAAGCTTTTGTTGTGATGCATATCGCAAGGCCCGGTCCAGTCGTTCGGTCCATTCGTTCGGGTCGCTGACTTCGATTCCCTGTAGCATATGCCGGTATACCGACCATACCCCAGTAAAGCTCAGTTCTCGTGGTTCGCATTTACCGATGATCGCAGCTTGTCGCCGCAGTTGGGTCGTCAAGTTGTACGCCACCATCGACATCGCAAACTCCTTGAGAAACATGTCCTTCGACTTGGCGCGGATCTCCTCGGTGTCAATTACCACTTTGATGTTTCGGATATCGATTTCGATATTGTTTCGTTGCCAATACAGGCGACGTAGTTGCGTTGTGGTCGCTTCAATGTCTTCGATAAGGTAGAGGCTTTCCTCGCCGATCTTTAACTCGTGGATGAAGGCTGTGATTGCACAGTCTTCTGGGATGTCTGGGTTAGTCTCCCTTTCTGCTTTGGATGGTAGCCATTGCACTCGATAGCTTTTCGAAGTGTCTGTCGAGTTGACTATCTCTGCACTTTTTCGGATTCGGTTGAATCGATCCTTCTTGAGTCGCAACACAAAGTTGTGGCCATTTTGCTGCGCGTGATACGCAACCGAGAAGATGCCAAAGCCTACATCGGCCATGACAATCGATTTCGGTGGTAATCGCTTTAATAGCCCTTGAGCAAGCCGAGTTTCGGAAACGGCGTTTTTGCCATACATGGCTCCGATTTCTGGAGGTAAAGCCGCACCAGAACTAAGTTCATGTGCCAAAACGACATGCGCAATTGGCCAGACACTTTGTCCATGTTGGTTAGAAGCAGGTGGATATTCCTCTTGAAGTTCGGCGACCGGAGCGAGGGTAAATGTAGTTCCGTCAATCAGAAAAACTCGTTGATCATTGAACGATGGCGGAGTGGAGTTGATGATCGACGACGAGACGCGATCCTCAAACCAATGGGCTGCCTTCAAGCTCAGTCGATGCCGTGCATCGCTATAGGAACTGTTTTTTGTGGATAGCGAGCCCTCACGTAGTCTTTTATTTGTTTTTAGCTCGGCTGGTGCGGTTTCGACGAAGTGAAGCACAGCATCTCGCAAGCTAGCCTTGAGATTCAGTCGCTGAAACAGCATCAACCAAAGGACCACACTGGTCTTGTAGACAGCAGACGGTCCTAATTCTTCGAACGTATCGGCGTCCCCGATGTTGGTCCATTGCTTGAGCAGTTCGTATGCGGCACTAAGGTTCTGTTTTTGTTCGTCTTCGGCCATGCTTGGTTCTCTTTGGCAGTGTAAAGAAAACCAAAGCAGAAGCGCAAATATCGTGCCGAAATCATTGAAACCCCGCAGAAAATATCTAGATTTTCAAAGTGAGTGCATAGCTTTCTACGTCACAGCGCGCGCCGGGGTAGCGATTGTGATGCCAGACACCGCCAAGGTCATCGCTGGCTTCCATGACCGCGACTGAC
>JANPNF010000036.1:0-3529 GCA_031427315.1 Burkholderiales bacterium
TGCTGGACACCGATGAAGTCACCGGGCAGCAGAAAATTGAGGATTTGCCGCCGACCATCGGACAGCGTCTTGAAGCGAAACGCCCAGCCGCTAAAAAGCGTGAACAGGGGCGCGTCAGTCTGCCCTTCCTGGATGATTGACTCGCCAGCCGCGACGCTCACCATGCGCTTCTTCAGCGACTGGATCAGCTCCAGATCGCCGGGCGAATACGGCACGAACAAAGGCAGTGCGCGCAGCGGGCACTGATGGCAAGGGACATCGGTCATCGGCAGACCCGCAAAAACGCGTCCTGACAACGGTGTGTCTTTGGACACAACGCCGCGGGAATCGTGTCTCTACATTGCCGACACCGCTTATTCACTCTGCCTCTGTTCATGCCGTTCAGCACCCTTTTGATGCGTCGAATTCTGTATGTCAGCGAGCTGGCACCGGCCATGCCTTCGAACGTCGTCGGTCAGATTCTTCGCCAGTCGCGGGAGCGCAATCATCGGTTGAAGTTGAGCGGCGCCTTGCTGTTCGATGGCGAACGTTTTTGTCAGCTGCTCGAAGGTGATCCAGACACGACGCAGAACATGATGCAGCGGATCAAACGCGACACGCGGCATGGCAACGTCCAGCTGCTGCTGGACACGCTCAGCCCTGCGCCGAGGTTGATGATGCACTGGCGATGCGGCTACTGCGATCACGACGCGCTCGATAGGGTCCACGCCGCAGCTGCCGTTGATCCCCAGCGGCCGGTGCACGCTTTCTTGCAATTGCTGTCGACCAGCGACCTGTCGAATTGAGGCGGCCCTGTCCAGCGCACCGTCATGCGGGGTTGTCGATCTCGATGTGTCGGTGTTCGATACCGAAGGCGGCAGCCAGGTGAACGCCCAGCGCCTGCACCCCATAGCGTTCGCTCGCATGGTGACCCATGGCCATGAAGGCCACGCCGGTCTCGCGCGCCAGGTGCGCCTGTGGTTCGGAAATCTCGCCGGTAATGAAGAGGTCAGCGCCCGCAGCGATGGCCGATTCGAAATACGACTGCGCGCCACCGGTGCACCAAGCGACGCGTGCCACCGGCCTGCCGTCGCCTTCGATCGCCGTGGCCTGGCGGCCTGACAAGCCCGCGCAGCGGTCGGCCATCTCGGCCACGCTCGTTGGCACCGACAGCGTGCCGATGAAGCCCAGCGACTGCTCGCCGAAACGCGCAGCGGCGCTCACGCCCAGCCGGGCGCCGAGTTGCGCGTTGTTGCCGAATTCGGCATGCGCGTCCAACGGCAAGTGGTAGGCATACAGGCTGATGTCGTGGGCCAGCAATCGTGCGATGCGCTGCTTCAGCCAACCGGTGATGCGCCCTTCATAGCCGCGCCAGAACAGGCCGTGGTGCACCAGCAGCGCGTCGGCTCGCGCGTCAATCGCCGCGTCGATCAGCGCCAGGCTGGCGGTGATACCGCTGACCAGTCGGCGCACCTCATCGCGGCCCTCGATCTGCAAACCGTTCGGCCCATAATCCTTGAAGCGCTCGGGCTGCAGCAGAGCCGACAGGTACTGATCGATCTCCAAACGACGGGCCACAGACTCCTCCTCATGCGCAGAACCTGGCTTCTATTCTCCCAGACCGTCACCGTGATGGTCGCGGTGTTGTTCGTCATCGCGACGCTGAAGCCGGAGTGGCTGCAACGGGCGGGCGATGGAGGTTCGCATGGCACCGTCTCTCCCGGCACTCTGATCAGCGCCGAGCCGATCGCGCGTACCGGTGTTGTCAGCAGCTACAGCGCCGCCGCCAAACGGGCGTCGCCATCGGTGGTCAGCATCACCGCCAGCAAGGCCACGGCGCGCTACCCGCGTTCCGGCGATCCTTGGTTTCAGTATTTCTTCTTCGGTGACAAGCAAAGCCGCTCAGAAGCGCAGGTCGGCCTCGGCTCCGGCGTCATCGTGTCGGCCGACGGCTTCTTGCTGACCAACAACCACGTCATCGAAGGCGCGAGCGACATCGATGTGCAACTGCCCGATGGCCGCAGCGCGTCGGCCACCGTCATCGGCACCGATCCCGACAGCGACCTGGCGGTGCTGAAGATCAAGCTCGACCGGCTGCCGGTGATGGCCTTTGCCAAGACCGACGATCTGCAGGTCGGCGATGTGGTGCTGGCCATCGGCAACCCGTTCGGTGTGGGGCAGACGGTCACCTCGGGCATCGTCAGCGCGCTCGGTCGCGACCAGCTCGGCATCAACACCTTCGAGAATTTCATTCAGACCGACGCGGCGATCAACCCCGGCAATTCCGGCGGCGCGCTGGTCGATGCAAACGGCAACCTGATGGGCATCAACACCGCCATCTATTCACGCTCGGGCGGCAACATGGGCATCGGCTTTGCCATTCCTGCCAACACGGCGCGCCAGGTGATGGACGGCCTGATCAACGAAGGCCAGGTCACGCGGGGCTGGATCGGAGTCGAGCCGCGCGACCTCACCGCCGAGATCGCCGACACGTTGAACCTGCCCGTCAAGCAGGGCGTGCTGATCACGGGCGTCTTGCAAAACGGCCCGGCCAGCGAAGGTGGCATGCTGCCGGGAGACGTGGTGTTGAAAGTGGGCGAACAGCGGGTGCTCAACACCGCTCAGCTGCTGAATGCCGTTGCGTCGCTGCGGCCGCACAGTGTGGCCACGATCGGCGTGCAGCGCGCCGACAAATCGATGAGCTTGCAGGTGACGGTGGCTCAGCGGCCGAAGAGCTCCGTCAGAACCTTGCCCCACCCCGACATCGACGGCGGCAACGGCGGTTGACGAATCACGCTTTCGGCGTGCTTTCTTCGACCGGCGCCTGCGTGTGCTTGATGAAGATGCGTGCGGCCACGATGCCGACTTCGTACAGGATGCACATGGGGATGGCGAGCGCCAACTGCGAGACGACGTCGGGCGGCGTGATGATCGCCGCGATGATGAAAGCCAGCACCACGAAGTAGCTGCGGAATTCCTTCAGCTTCTCGATCGTGACCAGATTCATGCGGGCCAGCACCACCACGACGATGGGCACCTCGAAGGCCGCGCCGAAGGCAATGAACATCGTCAGGACGAAGCTGAGATAGGCCTCGATGTCAGGCGCCGCCGTGATGCTCTTGGGCGCGAAGCTTTGAATGAAGGCGAACACCTTGCCGAACACGAAGAAATAACAAAACGCCACGCCCATCAGGAACAGCAAGGAGACACGCCCTGCTGGAACTTGACCCACAGCCGCGGCACCGAGAAGAAGATGGTGGGCCGCGCGCGTTGCAGGTCGGCGGCGAAGGTGTCGAGCGAGTCCGCGAAATACACATGCATGGCGGTGCGCAGCCAGCCGTGTTCGACCAGCATGCGCTCCACCACATGCGCCAGCGGCAGGTAGGACAGCATGCGGTCCTCGGCCACCATCGGGATGCGCTTGATGCCGCTGTCCAGTGCCCAGGCGAAGTTGCCGAAGCTGTGCATCACGCCCTTGGGTCGGCCGGTGGTGCCCGAGGTGTAGATCAGTGTGGCCAGTTCGTCGGCACCGCGTGTCACTTCGCCCTTG
>JANPNF010000037.1:0-1767 GCA_031427315.1 Burkholderiales bacterium
TGGAAGAGCGGCATGGGTGTTTTTCTAGCGCGCCACGAGGCGCATGGAAAGGTCGTGTCGCGAGCGCAGGTTGACCTGAAATTCTGCCGCGGGGGGAACGGTGCCGTCGTAGTGCAAACGGAAGCGATCGGCCACCATGGAGAGGTGCATCGTCATCTCGGCCATCGCGAACGTGGCGCCGATGCAATAGCGCGGTCCGGCGGAAAACGGCAGGTACGCGAAGCGATGGCGGGCATCGACCGCGGCGGGCGCGAAGCGCAGCGGATCGAAGGCCTCGGGCTGATCCCAGTGCGCGGTCTGGCGGTGCAACAGGTAGGGGCAGATGAAGACATCGGTGCCGGCCGGCACATGGAAGCCGCCCAGCACGTCGTCACCCAGCGCGCGACGGGTGAACAGCCAGCCCGGCGGGTACAGGCGCAGGGCTTCCTGCAGTACCTGCTCGACATAAGGATGGGTGCTGGCGGTTTCGTCCTCGGACCCCAACGTCTGACCCGGCGCAGCGATCGCCGCCTGCAGCCGGGTCTCGACCTCGGGGTTCTGCGACAGCAGGTACCAGGTCCAGTTGAGCGCACTGGCGGTGGTCTCGTGGCCGGCCACGATCAGCGTCATCAGTTCGTCGAGCAGCGCGCGATCGGGCATTGCCTCGCCGCTGTCCCGGTCGCGCACCTCCATCAGCGTCGACAGCAGGTCCATCTCGATGCGTTGTTCCTTGCGGCGGGCGGCGATCATGTCCAGCACATGGCGTGTCATGGCCCGGAATTTCGCGGCGAACGGCAGGTCGCGGCGGGTCTCGCTGGTCAGCAGATCGAAGGGGTTGCCGCCCTGGGCCTCGATCAGGCGATCGAGGTCGTTGCCGAACAAGGCGCGCAGCACGATGGTCAGCGCCAGCTCACTCAGGTCGCGCGTCAGGTTGACCGGCTCGCCGCGCGCGGCGTGACCGCTCCAGCGTTCGATCAGCTCGACATTGGCGTGGTGCATCAGCGCCGTGAAACTGCGGATCACCTGGCTGTGGAAGGCCGGCTGCACCAGACGGCGTTGCCGCGACCACAACTCGCCCTCGCTGGCCATCAACCCGTTGCCCAGCAGTACGCGCACGCGCTCGATGCCGATGCCCTTGATGTAGTTGTTGCGGTTGGTCTGCAACACGCGACGGATGTCGTCGGCGTTCAGGATCACCAGGCTGTCGTTGCTGCGGCTTTGCGAGGCCAGGCGAAAGGTGTCGCCATGGCGCTGCGACAGCTCCAGCAGCAGACTCGCGCTCTCGTCGTTGGCGTCAAGGTCGTGGCGCTGCGGGGGGCCGGGGGCCAGCACTTCCTGAACCATAATCATTTTCTGTTTCGAGCCGCAAATTGTGTCATGCGCACGACATGCGCCCCTGCCATGACTGTGTCGGTGCTGATCACCTCCGAGTTCGCGTTGTCGCCCCGACTCGAAGCGCACTGGCTGGCGGATCTGCCGCTGGCACGGTGCACACAGCTCAACGCTTGGCCCGATTCCCAGGCGCGCCACCGCTCACTGATCGGCAGTCGCTTACTGGCCCATGGGCTGCGTCGGCGGGGTTTTCCGGGCGACGTGCTGGCCTCGCTGTGTTACGCCCCGCAATCCCGACCCACGCTGGCGCTGCCGGTCGATTTCAGCCTGTCCCATGGCGAGGGGCGCATCGTCTGCGCGCTGTCGACGCAGGGCGCGGTCGGCATCGATGTCGAAGCGCTGGGTGGCCTGATCGCCGCAGACTTTCAGATCTACCTCAACGCTGCCGAGCGCGCC
>JANPNF010000038.1:0-4648 GCA_031427315.1 Burkholderiales bacterium
GCGATTCAAGCCGCACTCACCGGCCACCTCGTCTTGTCGACCGTGCACGCCAACAACGTGTTCGACGTGATCGGCCGCTTCACCCCACATGGACGTCGACCCGTACAGCTTCGTCTCGGCGCTCACCGGGGTGCTGGCGCAGCGGCTGGTGCGCATCAATTGTGTGCATTGCTGCGAGCCAATGACGGTGGCCGAGCAAGCACTGCGCGACGCGTTGATCGACCCCGCGCGCATCGAAGGCCGCGTGCTGAAGGCTGGCCGTGGCTGCGGCAAGTGCCGCGGCACCGGCTTTAAGGGCCGCAAGGCCGTGGGTGAACTGCTGATGCTCGACGACGCACTGCGCGAGCTGATCGTTGCGCGCGCGCCAGTGCGGCAGATCAAGGACGCAGCGCGGCGCAACGGCACGCGCTTCTTGCGTGATGCGGCGGTGGATTTATTTCTGGACGGGCTCACCACTCTGGAGGAGGTGAACCGTGTCACGCTGGTTTCCTGACGGCCTGCGCGCCCTGTGGCCGATCGGGCGCGCCCCTGCGGTGGTGCTGCGCCTGATTGACACGCGGCCTGAGGCGATCGAGCAGCAGCTGGGCGCGCTGCCGCCGGGCACCCTCCTGACCGTCGTCGTGGCAGGCGAGGGCGTTCGACATCAGGTCGTGCCCTGGCGTGACGAACTGAGTCGCCCCGCGCAGCGCCAGCTGCTGGCCGAGCAATGCTTCCGCGACGCTTACGGCGAGGTGGCGCGGGGCTGGACGGTGCGTCAGCATGCTGCGCGGCACGGTGCGGCGACGCTGGCCTGTGCGATCGACACGGCCGTGCTCGACCAGCTCGACGCGCTCTCGAAGCGCCGTCGCGTGAATCTTGTCAGTGTGCAACCGGCCTCGATGCAGGCCTACAACCAGGCGCGGCACCGCATGTCGCCGGGCCTGCACTGGTTTGTTGCGATCGACGCCGCGTCGGCCAGGCGAATTTCCTCGTCGAGGCGTTCTTCATGGCCGTCCGGCCAGTCGCTGAAGCCCGGCCAGGTCACGGCGAATTCGGGCTCGCGCTCGTTTTCTTCGAGCCGCACCCGGCGCCGCTGGCGGTGGTGGGCCACCGGGTAGTTCAGTACCGCAGCACGGCCGCCCAATGACCGCGCCGCTTCGAACGCTGGCAGCGCAAAACCTTCGTAACCGACGATGCAGTCCGCATCGTTCACATGCTTGCATGCCGCCTGCGCCACCGCTTCGCGCACCGACATCACGAGTTGATTCGTCCAGCGGTGCCGGGTGTGAGGTGGCAGCAGGTGCAGCCGGCCGATGCTGGCGGCGCACAGGTCGGGCCACACCCCGGCCTCATGGGTGAGCGACGCCAGCCGCGGATCGCTGATCGTGCGCCGGCCGAAGGTGCGGGCGTAGGCGCGACCCGCCAGCGGCAATGCCGACAAGGCCCGCTCCCAGCCGCGTCCCTTGTTCACATAAGGCCGCACATAAGCCAGCAGCGCTTCGCAGCCGGCGAACGCCACAGCCAACTGGTTCAATTCGGGTGAATTGAAATTGACCACCAGGGTGCGTGGCATGGATGCATCTGGCATGAGTCCATCCTAGGAGTGCTTTGTGACGGTTCGATGCGCAGCGGCCACGCCGTCTGCTGACTCGATACCGCAACATTTGATCGCTACATTGCATAACTTCGACGGTCACTACCGAGGAGCCCCGCAGACACCCTGCGTGTGGACAACCCACCGCACCCTGCGACACACCTCGCCATGAACATCCTGTTTTGCTCGGTCCCGTTTCATCCGTCGGTCGGCGGCATCGAAACTGTTTCGGCGCTGCTGGCTGAGCGTTTTCATCTCAGTGGGCATCGCGTGGTGCTGGTGACGCAAACCGCCAGCGACGTGCCCGACACCGATGCCTTCGAGGTGGTGCGCCAACCATCGGTGTCGCGTTTGTTCGCGCTGGTGCGCTGGGCGGAGGTGGTGTTTCACAACAACATCAGTCTGCGCCTCGCCTGGCCGCTGCTGCTGTGGCGTCGGCCCTGGGTGGTGGCCCACCACACCTGGATCCCGTCCCGCGGCCTGGCCGCACGTCTCAAGCAATGGGTGCTGCCGAGGGCGCGACACATTGCGGTCAGCCAGGCAGTGGCCGACAGCCTGGCCGTGCCGTGCGCGGTGGTTCCCAACCCGTATGCCGACGATGTATTTACGCGCATCGAGGGCATCGCCCGCGAGCGTGAACTGGTGTTCGTCGGCCGGCTGGTCAGCGACAAGGGGGTGGACCTGTTGATCGACGCGCTCGCCCTGCTGGCCCGCCGCGGTCGGCACCTGCGCCTGACGGTGGTCGGTGACGGGCCCGAGGGCGCGGCCTTGCGCCGTCAGGCTCAGGCGCAAAACGTCGCTGACCGCATCGACTTCGTGGGCCGTCGCGTCGGCCGCGAGCTGGTCGCGTTGCTGAATTCGCACCGGGTGCTGGTCGTGCCGTCGGTGTGGGAAGAACCGTTCGGTGTCGTCGTGCTCGAAGCGCTGGCTTGCGGCTGCGTGCCGCTGGTCACACGCAGCGGCGGGCTGCCGGACGCGGTGGGCTCCTGCGGTGTGGTGCTGCCGCCGTGCGATCGCGGGGCGCTGGCCGGCACGCTGGCCGATGGCATCGCTGCGCTGCTCGGCGATCCCGAGACCCTCGACCACCACCAGCAGCAGGCTGCACTCCACCTCGAACGCCACACCCGCGATCGCGTGGCGCGCGACTATCTTCAGGTCATCACCGATGCTTGCCGCACCGCTGCCACGCCGAGCGCCGCGCGAGCTGTCTGACGCGCCGCGGGCGGCTGTCGCAAGCACCGGCCATGTGGCGGCACCGAGCTCTGCACGCGAGCGTGCCCGCAGGCGTTTGGTCTGGACGGTGGTGGCCATCTACCTGCTGGCAATCTTCGAGGGCGCGATCCGCAAGTACATCGCGCCGCAGTTCGGGCAGTACATATTTTTCATACGAGACCCTTTCGTGCTCTACGCCTACATCCTGGCCACGCGATTTGCCTTGTGGCCTCGGCAGCACGGCTTCTTCGCATTCAGTCTGTTGATGTGTGCGGTCGGCGTCTTGTTGCTCGTCATGCAGATGGGGGTGTTCGGGGCAGACAACACGCGAGTGCTGCTCGGCATCTACGGGTGGCGCAGCTACTTCTTCTACATCCCACTCGCCTTCCTGATCGGCGCCCAGTTTCGGCGCGACGATCTGCGGCGGGTCGCTCGCGTCACGCTGCTGCTCGCGGTGCCGATGGCGATCCTGGTGCTCGCTCAGTTTTCGTCTCCCCCGAGCGCTCCCATCAACGTTGGCGTTGCTGAAGAGCAGGAACTTCAGTTCAAGAGCGTGGGCATCACGGTCGATCGAATTCGCACCACCGGCACCTTCACCTCGCCCGCAGGACAGCAGCAATTCATCGCCAGTGCGTTTGCGCTGATGCTGGCCATGCTGCTGTTGTCACGGCGAGAATTCGGGGTCGTCTTCATCGCCGTGACCGCGTGCGGTGTGCTCACCTGCCTGGCGCTGAGCGGCAGCAGGGGAGCGGTGCTGCATTGCGGCCTCATCGGTTTGTTCGCGATGGCCTTGGGTCTGATCGGCAAGAGTGCCGCCTTGAAGGCCAAGGCGCTGTTTTTGCCGCTCGGGCTGATCCTTGCCGCAGGGGCGCTTTATCCGATCGTCTTTCCGGTCGGGTTCGAGACCTTCTTGGGCCGCTGGAACAACGCAGCCTCCGCCGAGCAAGGCATTGAGGGCGGTGTGTTTGGCCGCGCCCTGTTGGGACAAATCGATTTCATTCGCCTGCTGGACGTCGTTCCCACTCTCGGCTACGGCATCGGCTACGGAGGCAACGCAAGCATCATGCTCGGAGCCGAAGTCGACGGCGTCAAACCTGGTGCGATGGTCGAGGCTGATTTGTCGCGACAGATCGTCGACTTGGGCCCGGTCTTCGGGCTGTGCTACATCGTCGTTCGCTTCGCGCTGATTGTTTGGCTGGGGCGCCGCGTCTATGCAGCCACGCGGCGCACTGCTGACCCGCTGCCGGTGATGCTGTTTGCCTATGTGAGCTACACAATCCTGTTTGGTCAGATCACCGGCAACGGTTCGATCAACGCCTTTGGCTGGCTGTTCACCGGGCTGTGCATTGCCGGGGCGCGCGAGGCACTCGCGTCGAGCCGCCGGCCAATGACGACCATGCGCCACCCCCCTCGATTCCCCATTCCTTTGCGAAAGCGCTTGCGATGAACGACACCGTGATGGTCACCGGCGGCGCCGGTTTTCTGGGCTCGCATCTGTGCGACCGGTTGGTCAAGGACCAACGCGATGTGCTGTGCATCGACAACTTCTTTACCGGCAGCAAGCACAACATCCGCCACCTGCTGTCGTCTGAGTACTTCGAATTCCAGCGCCACGACGTGACCTTCCCGCTGTACGTCGAGGTCGGGCAGATCTACAACCTGGCCTGCCCCGCCTCACCGGTGCACTACCAGCACGACCCGGTGCAGACCACCAAGACCAGCGTGCACGGCGCGATCAACATGCTGGGGCTGGCCAAGCGGGTCGGCGCACGCATTCTGCAGGCCTCGACCAGCGAGGTCTACGGCGACCCGGCGATCCACCCGCAGACCGAGGATTACTGGGGCAACGTCAACCCGATCGGC
>JANPNF010000039.1:0-1767 GCA_031427315.1 Burkholderiales bacterium
GCTCGCTGGCCAGCGTTGCATCACGCTCTTCTGCCTGGTGTAGAAGCGCACGCCCTCTTCACCGTAGGCGTGCATGTCGCCGAACAGGCTCTTCTTCCAGCCGCCGAAACCGTGCCAGGCCATCGGCACCGGGATCGGCACATTGATGCCGACCATGCCGACCTGAACCCGCCGAGCAAATTCGCGTGCGACGTTGCCGTCGCTGGTGAAGCAGGCCACGCCGTTGCCGTATTCGTGCGCGTTCACCAGATCGACAGCCGCTGCGAAATCGGGCACCCGCACCACCACCAGCACCGGGCCGAAGATCTCTTCGCGGTAGATGCGCATGTCAGCGGTCACATGGTCAAACAGCGTGCCTCCGATGAAAAACCCCCCCTCGAAACCGGGCACCCGAAACGGTTGGCCGCTCACCGGATCGGCGCGGCCATCGACCACCAGCGTCGCGCCTTCGGCCACACCCGCTGCGATGTACCCAGTGATGCGTTCGAGCGCCTCGCGGGTGACGATCGGGCCCATCTCGGCGTCGAGCTCCATGCCGTTTTTGACCTTCAAGGTCTTGGCGCGCGCGGCCAGCGCGGGCACCAGCTTGTCGGCGACGTCGCCGACCGCCACCGCCACGCTGATCGCCATGCAGCGCTCACCGGCCGATCCGTAACCGGCGCCGATCAGCGCATCGACCGTCTGTTCGAGGTCGGCGTCGGGCATCACCACCATGTGGTTCTTCGCGCCGCCGAGGGCCTGCACCCGCTTGCCGTGGTGCGCACCCGTCTCGTAGATGTAGTGCGCGATCGGCGTCGAGCCGACGAAGCTGATGGCTTTCACGTCGGCGTGGGTGAGGAGCGCATCCACCGCCAATTTGTCACCTTGCACGACATTGAACACGCCGTCGGGCAGGCCCGCCTGTTTCAAAAGCTCAGCCATGAAGAGGCTGGCCGACGGGTCGCGCTCACTGGGCTTCAGCACAAAGCAGTTGCCGGCGGCGATCGCCACCGGGAACATCCAGCACGGCACCATCACCGGGAAGTTGAACGGCGTGATGCCGGCCACCACGCCGAGTGGCTGGCGCAGCGTCCAGTTGTCGATGCCGGTCGAGACCTGCTCGGTGTAGTCCCCTTTGAGCAGCTGCGGGATGCCGCAGGAAAACTCGACGATGTCGATGCCGCGGCTGACCTCGCCCTGCGCGTCGGTGAACACCTTTCCGTGCTCGGCGGTGATGAGTGCGGCCAGCGTGTCGCGGTGCTGGTTCATCAGTTCGAGGAACTTGAACAGCGCGCGCGCGCGGCGGATCGGCGGCGTGTCGGACCAGGCCGGGAACGCGGCCTGCGCGGCAGCGACTGCCGCGTTCACCTCGTCAGCACTGGCCAGTGCGACCAGGCGGGCCACGGCGCCGGTCGCCGGGTTGTAGACCGGCTGGCGCCGTCCGCTGGTGCTGGCGACGGCGTGCCCGTCGATGAAATGCCCGACCTCGGCGGTCGAAGACAGGGCGGTGGTCAATGCGTCAGCTGCGCCCATGGCGTGCTCCTGAGTCGGTTCATGTTCATCTCAAAGAACTGAGTTTAGGAGCGCGACAATCGGCCATGCCCTCTTCCACACCTTCTCCATCCAGCGGCGCTGCCCCGCTCGACGAGCGCGACATCGACGAGCTGCAAGCCCTGCTCGACCGCGTGCCGGCACCGCTGGAGCCGCTCGACGTCAGCATGCTCGACGGCTTTTTGTGCGGCGTGCTGCTGCAGCCGCAAGTCGTGCCCGCGTCGCAATGGCTGCCGC
>JANPNF010000040.1:0-10578 GCA_031427315.1 Burkholderiales bacterium
ACGACGCGCTTGCCCGCCTTGACCGAGCGGATCATCGCGTCGGAGTCGGTCATCTGCACGCCAATCACCTTGATCTCAGGGCGCACTGCCTTGATGTAAGCCGCCACGCCGGAGATCAGGCCGCCGCCGCCGATCGCGACAAACACAGCGTCGATCGGGCCCGGATGCTGGCGCAAGATCTCCATCGCGATGGTGCCCTGGCCAGCGATGACATCCGGGTCGTCGAACGGGTGCACGAAGCTCAGGCCGCGCTCTTTTTCCAGCACCAGCGCGTACGCATACGCATCCGAGTAGCTGTCGCCTTGCAGCACCACTTCACCGCCCAATGCCTCGACCGCGTCGATCTTGAGCCGTGGCGTGGTGGTCGGCATCACGATCAGTGCCGTGCAGCCGAGCCGCTTGGCACCGAGCGCCACACCCTGCGCATGGTTGCCCGCCGATGCGCAGATCACGCCTCGGTGCAGTTGCTCAGGCGTCAGGTGCGCCATCTTGTTGTAAGCGCCGCGCAGCTTGAAGCTGAATACCTGCTGGCTGTCTTCGCGCTTTAAAAACACCTGGTTGGCAATGCGCAGGGTCAGGTTTTTCGCCAGTTCCAGCGGTGTTTCTACTGCCACGTCGTACACGCGGGCGGTCAGGATTTTCTGCAAGTAGTCGCCCAGGCTCAGCGTCTTGCGGCGCGCGGCCGCGCGATGTTTTCGCGCCGGGTGGGTTGCGGTTCGGCCAGGCATGCAGATCTCCGGGAGCAGGGACGCCGCAGACCCCATCGGCCAACGGGCGCGGATCATACGATGCACGTGCCCCGTAAAAAAGCCCAAGGCATCGCTGCCTTGGGCTGAATCCACCGCAGAAGGTGGAGGAGACAACCAATGCACAGCAAGTTCCGTTCCGCGACAATGATTTCCAATGCAGCGCCGAGTTTGCTGCGCTGCGATATAAGCGCGGAAAAGTCGGCGACTGACCCTCTGACACGCCCTCTGAAAGGTCGAAGATGGAATGCACAGTGAACTGGGTGCCCGCGATGGGCATGGGGTTTGTGGCCGAGACCGGCAGCGGTCATCTGCTGACGATGGACGGCGCGGTCGACGGCGGTGGGCGCAACCTGGCACCGCGGCCGATGGAGACGGTGCTGGCTGGCACTGCCGGTTGCACTGCTTATGACGTGGTGCTGATCCTCAAGCGCGGCCGCCACGCGGTCAGCGGCTGTCAGGTCAAGGTGAGCTCAGAGCGAGCCGAGGTGGACCCGAAGGTGTTCAGCAAAATCCACCTGCACTTTGCGCTGACGGGCCGTGACCTGCCTGCCGCCGCGGTCGAGCGCGCCATTGCGATGTCGCACAACAAATTCTGCTCCGCCACCATCATGCTGGCCAAAACGGCCGACATCACCACCAGCTTCGAGATCGTGACAGCCTGAGGTGGCTCAGATGTGGTGAGCCGTGCGGGTCATCACCTTGGCCAACGCCCGCATGCCCCAGCGCACCGGCGTGGGCAACGGAGTTGCGCCCGCTTGCAGTGCGTCGTTGGCGTGCCGCACTTCGTCGGCCTTCATCTGGTGCACGATGGCGCGTGAGCGCAAATCTGCGGCGGGCAGGCGATCGAGGTGTTCGTCGAGATGCTGTTCCACCTGGCGCTCTGTTTCCACCACGAACCCCAGGCTGATCGCATCGCCGGCGCGTCCGGCCAACCAGCCCATGGCGAACGATCCGGCGTACCACAGCGGGTTGAGCAGGCTGGCGCGGGCGCCCAATTCATCGAGCCGCTGCTGCGTCCATGCCAGGTGGTCGCATTCGTCGCGCGCTGCGGCCTGAAACCGTTGCTGCATCACCCGGTCGGTCGCTGCCAGTGCCTGCCCCTGGTAGAGCGCCTGCGCGCAAATCTCGCCGACGTGGTTGACGCGCATCAGCGCCCCGGACAGCGCTTTTTCAGCTGTGGACAGCTCGCCCCTTTCAGCCTGCGTCGCTACAGAAGCGGTTTGCAGCCCAGGCATCGGGCGGCCTGCGCGCAGGCCGCCTGACAGGGTTCTCAAGGCGTGATCAGCAGCGGCGATGAATGCGTCGTTCATGCAAAAACTCCATGTTGCGCCGTAGAGACAGCTGCTTTAGAACAGTCGTCAGGCTCCACGACAGTGTAAGGATTCAACCGTTTGCAAAACCCGATTCAGCGGGAGGCAGGGTGCCCGTTTTCCAGCGATGCCGACGCATGTGTCGCTGACTGTATTCACCACTGACGCCGCATCGAATGTTGCAGCGTCACAACGAAAATTGGGTTTTGCCGCAGTGCTTCAACTCATCGGTCGTGCGGTGGCGCATTGATGGAATACCCTTGCGGGTATGCACTCATCTGATGCGTGCGATCGACCGATCAACCGATCGACTCGCCTTCACGTGATCGCGAAGTTTCGTTTCAACCGTCAGTTTTGGAGAATCTCGAACATGAAGAACTCACTCTTAGCCGTAGCCGTTCTAGGCGCTTTCACCAGCATCGCTTCAGCCCAGTCATCGGTCACCTTGTATGGCCGCATTGATCAAAATGTCACGCAGCAGGATCCCGGCAAGAAGGCCGCCGCAACCACCAACGGGAAGCTCGGCAAGTCGGTTACCAAGCTGCAAGAAGGTAACGTCAACGGCCTTGGTGGCTCGCGTCTTGGCTTCAAGGGCATCGAAGATCTGGGCAGCGGCCTCAAGGTGTTTTTCCAGCTCGAAGCGCAGTTGTTCCCTGACGAAGGCCGCGCAGGCAACAGCTCGACTTTCAGCTCAACCTTCAGCGGCAACCCCTTCTTCAGCCGTTTCGCGGTCGTGGGCCTGTCGCACAACACGTTGGGTGAAATTCGCCTGGGCCGTCAGGAAAGCCTGTCGCGCGAGAACAACGTCAAGATCAACGACATCAGCGGTGAGACCAATTTCAACATTGTTGAGAGCCTGGAAGGTGCTGCCACGGCTGGCAAGACGACACGCCCCCTGTTTCAAAACTTCGGTGCACGTGTTGACAACGGCATTCGCTACACGACACCTGAATACGCCGGCTTCCGGGCCAGTGCCATTGTCGGATTGGGTGAGCGGCTGAAAACGATAACCGGCACTTTGCCGAACCTGATCACCACCAAGGCGGCGACCTATCGCGGCCTCGGCGTGGTGTACGCCGCTGGCCCACTTGCCCTCGACGTGATCTATGAAGACCTGCGCGGTGGTGCCGTCGGCGGCGGTGATTACAACAACGTGATCACGGCTGGTGGCAGCTACGACTTCGGCATCGCGAAAGTTGCTACGGCGTACCAGCACACCAACAATCTGGGCGGTCAGTTTGCCGTCTCCTCCGGCACGGGCGTCTTTGCGAAGGGCACCGATGTGGACGCCTGGAACATCGGCGTGGCAGTACCCTTCAACGCTTTCACCTTCAAGGCGCAGTACACCGGATCAAGCATCAGCAAAGCCAATACGGCAGACCTGGACCAATCCAAGTACGGCGTGTCGCTGGCCTATGCGCTGTCCAAGCGCACCGCGGTGTATGCGACGGCGACCGAGCGCAGCGGTGATCAGCGTGCGTACTTTGCCCGCCAAAGCGAATTCGCTCTCGGTCTGGCACACACGTTCTGATCGATCGCCGAGCTCGGCGTCGACTGTTGCGAAGAAGCCGCCCTCGGGCGGCTTCTTTTTTGCCCGATCGCTAGCGCCGATAGGCCCCGCGCGATTCGAATGACACACTAGCCGCGAATTCGTTGACCGAGGCAGGTGCCCCATGAAACATCGGATGCTGGTGACGACGTGCCTGGCGGCTGCCACCACGGCAAGTTGGGCGCAAAGCAAGGTCGAGCTCTACGGCATCGTGGACGCGGGCGTGACCCGGGTCAGCGGCCTGAAGGGCGGCGGCGTCACCCAATTGGCGAGTGGTGTCATGGAAGGCTCACGCGTCGGTGTGCGCGGCCAGGAAGACTTGGGCGATGGCTACCGCGCGATCTTCACGCTGGAAAACCGCCTCGAAGTCGATACCGGCGGTATCAGCAATCGGCCGCCTTCACTCAATCAACTGCCCGACCGGGCCACGTTTGCGCGCTTTTTATTGCCTTCGCTGCCCACGGCGCAGCAAAACGCCCTGCAGCCGGTGCTGAACCGGGTCTCCAACGCGCTTGGCACACAAATCGGCATCAATGTGCGTGGCAGCGGCTCGGCCTTCTTCGACAGGCAGGCCTACATCGGCGTGGTGACGCCGGTGGGCGCGCTGCTTGCGGGGCGCATGTACACCCCCGCGTTCGAGTTGCTCGGCACTTTCGATGCGCTGAACACGCAGTCCTCGCTGGCGCTGGGGCAGATCGCTGTCGTGCCCTACGCAGTGGAAATCCGCGTCTCGAACGCTCTGGCGTATCGAGTGCAAAAAGACGCGATCACCGCGTCGGTTCAGGTGGCGTTCGGTGAAAAGTCGACGGAGCTGGGTCGCTCACTCGGTGCGCTCGCGATGTACCGCACCGATGCTTTCGGAGTCGGGGTTGCCTACAACACGCGCCACAACGAGCATGGTCAGAATTCGCTGACCAGCGCCGTGATTGGCGCCTACCTCACCGTGGGTGAGGGCCGCGTCCACGCGTCTGCCTCGTCAATACGTGACCGGCATCCTTCGGGAGCGCCGGGTATTGCGATGCAGATCACGCCGCTGGTCGCTCCGGCGCTGGCGGGCTTGATCGAAACGGCTTACACCGAAGCGCTGAAACAGGATGCGGGCCTGTTTCACCTCGGCTATCGCCATCAGTTCGGATCGACCACGCTCTATGCGGCCTACAACGTCTACAACGATCTGCGCGCGGCCAATGCCGACGTGGCGTCTTACGGCGTGGCCTGCACCTACGCGCTGTCCAAGCGCACCGACGTCAGCGCGGTCGTCACCCACTTCAACAACACCGGGCTGGGCCAGGCGGCACCCGGTGGCGGTGGCTACCTGGGCGGCGTGACCGCCCGGGCCGGCGCCGATTCGACCAGCATGGCGCTCGGGGTGCGACATCGTTTCTGAACCGGCGGCGCGGCGTGCGGCGCGTCGGTGGTGCTGGCTCGCTGCCCTCGCGCTGGCGGCGCTGGCACTGGTGGCGTGCCGCTCCACCGCTGAGCTGAAGCCGGGCGCGACCGATCAGGCGAATGCCTCGGCCTGGGAAACCACGCCACTGCCAACCAAACGCCCGACGCGCTACACGCCGCAGGTGATCGACGGCCGCCCGGTCATTCAGGCCGATGCCGACAGCGCCGTCAGCCTGTACCGCCGGCGCGTGCATGTCGCACCGGGCGAACTCGGTCGCCTGTCGTTCTCGTGGATGGTGCCCGAGCTGATGGCCGCGGCCGACCTGAGCCGCAGCGAAGCCGAGGACGCGCCGGTGCGCCTCGTGCTGGCCTTTGACGGCGACCACAGCAAACTTTCCTACAAAAACCGCCTGCTGTTCGATCTGCTCGAGGCGGTGATGGGCGAAGAGCCGCCGTACGCAACGCTGATGTACGTGTGGGACAACCGCGCGCCGCTCGAATCGGTGATCACTGCTGGGCGCACCGACCGCATCCGCAAGATCGTTGTCGACTCGGGGCCGACGCATGCGGCCCTCTGGCGGCTGCATGAGCGCGACATTGCCAGCGACTACCGGCGTGCCTTCGGCGAAGACCCGGGCGCGTTGGTCTCCGTCGCGCTGATGACCGACCGCGACAACACCCGCAGCACCACGCGGGCCTATTACGGTGAGGTTCGATTGGTTGGCGCCAACGGCCGGCCGCAGTAAGCGCGGAGCGGCCAACCGATGGGGGTCTTCGTGGTTCGGCGCCTGGCGCAGGCGGTGCTGGTGATGCTGACGGTCGCGCTGGTCTCGTTCGCGCTGTTCCAGTTCGTCGGCGACCCGGTTGCCAACCTGCTCGGGCAAGACGCCACGCCGCAACAGCGCGAGCAGCTGCGTGCTGACCTGGGGCTCGACCGCAGCGTGCCTGCGCAGTTTTTCAGCTTCATTGGCAATGCGGTGCAAGGTGAGTTCGGCCTCAGTCTGCGGCAGGGCCGCCAGGTGTCGGCGCTGATCGCCGAACGGCTGCCGGCCACGCTGGAGCTGTCGCTGGTGGCGGCCGTGCTGGCGCTGGCACTCGGCATCCCGCTCGGTGTGTACGCGGCGCTGCGGCGTGGCCATTGGGATGCGCAGCTGCTGATGGCGGCGTCATTGATCGGCGTGTCGCTGCCCACCTTCCTGATCGGCATCGGCTTGATCGGCGCGTTCTCGGTGGCGCTGAACTGGCTGCCGAGCTTCGGACGTGGCGAGGTGGTGCAGCTTGGTTTTTGGAACACGGGGCTGCTGACCGCCGACGGCTGGCGGCACCTGCTGCTGCCGGCGGTGGCGTTGGCGATCTTCCAGCTCACGCTGATCATGCGGCTGGTGCGCGCCGAGATGATCGACGTGCTGCGCACCGACTACATCCGCTTCGCGCGCGCACGTGGTTTGACGAATCGGGCGATTTATTTCAGTCACGCGCTGAAGAACACGCTGGTGCCGGTGATCACCATCACCGGCCTGCAACTCGGTTCGCTGATTGCCTTTGCCATCATCACCGAAACAGTGTTCCAGTGGCCCGGCATGGGGCTGCTGTTCATCCAGGCGGTGCAGTTCGCCGACATTCCGGTGATGGCGGCCTACCTGTGCCTGATCGCGTTGATCTTCGTGGTGATCAACCTCGCGGTGGATTTGCTCTATTTCGCGGTCGATCCGCGCTTGCGCATCGAAATGCCAGTCGATGCGGCTTGATCTGTGGTGTGTGGCCGTGCTGCTGGCGGCATTGACCGCCAGTGCCGCGCAGGCGGTCACGCTGCGTGTCGCGAACCAGGGCGATGCGCAGGCGATGGACCCGCACGCGCTGAACGAGGCACTGCAGCTGTCGCTGCTAGGCAATGTCTACGAGCCGCTGGTCGGCCGCGATCAGAAGCTCGCGTTGACGCCTGCGCTCGCGACCCGCTGGTCGGCCGCATCGCCCACGGTCTGGCGCTTCGAGCTGCGGCGCGGTGTGCGCTTTCACGACGGCACGCCACTGACCGCGGCCGATGTGGTGTTCAGCTTTCAGCGTGCGGCGGGTGAGGGCTCGGACATGCGCAGCTACACCGCCGCGATCAAGGCGGTGCGCGCGGTGGCAGGTGGTGTTGCCGGTGGGGGCGGTGACGACGCGATCGAGATCGAAACCCATGCGCCGTTCCCGATCCTGCCCGATGTGATCTCAAACGTTTACATCATGAGCCGCGCCTGGTGCGAAGCGAATCAGGCGACGCGGCCTGTCGATCGCCGCAAGGGCATCGAGAACGCGGCCAGCTTCAAGGCCAACGGCACCGGGGCGTTCCAGCTGAAAGAGCGCCAGCCCGGCACACGCACCGTGCTCACTCGCTTTGCCGGTTACTGGGCGCCGCTCGCCACCAACGTGACCGAGGTCGTGTTCACGCCGATAGCCAACGACGCTACCCGTGTCGCCGCGCTGCTGAGTGGCGAGATCGATCTCATGGAGCCGGTGCCCTTGCAAGACATCGCACGCCTGAAGGCCAACACTGCGCTGAAGGTGTTGCAGGGCCCGGAGTTGCGCACGATCTTTCTCGGCATGGACCAGCAGCGCGATGAGCTGCTGTATTCCGACGTGAAAGGCCGCAACCCCTTCAAAGACCGCCGCGTGCGCCAGGCCCTCTACCAAGCGATCGACATCGAGGCGATTCGCACCCGCGTGATGCGCGGTGCCGCCACGCCCGCCGCCTTGATCCTGGGCCCAGGCGTCAACGGTTATCCCGCCGACCTCGACCATCGCCTGCCTTACGACCCCGCGGCAGCGAAGCGCCTGCTGGCCGAGGCGGGCTACCCCTCAGGCTTCGAGGTGGGCATGAACTGCCCGAACGACCGCTATGTGAACGACGCCAAGATCTGCCAGGCGGTGGCGGCGAACCTGGCGCGCATCGGTGTGCGCATCCAACTGCAGGCCGAAGCCAAGGTCACCTATTTTCCGAAGATCCTGCGCCGGCAGACCAGCTTTTATTTGCTCGGCTGGACGCCCGGCACCTACGACGCCCACGATGTGCTGAGCGCGGTGATCGCCACACCAACCGAACAGGGGCAAGGCCAGTTCAACCTGGGCTCGTACAGCAACAAGCGCGTCGATGCGCTGACCGCTGCGGTGCAAAGCGAGACCGACCCGGCGCGGCGCAACGCGCTGATCCGCGAGGCGCTGGAATTGCATGCGAAAGACATCGGTCACATCCCGCTGCACCAGCAGGCGCTGGCCTGGGGCATGGAGAAAAACATCGCGTTGGTGCAGCCCCCGGACAACATGATGCCGTTCAAGTGGGTGGTGGTGAAGTGAGCGCGACGTGAGCCAGGCCGCCTCATCCTCTGGCGCGCTGCGCCGCTTTTTGGCCGGCGACCTGTGGCACAGCTTCACCCATTCGCCCACCGCGATGGCGGCGGCTGTGATCGCTGTGATCTGCATCGTCAGTGCGACCTTTGCGAACGTGCTGGCGCCGCACCACCCGTTCGACCTCGCCACGCTGGAGCTGGCTGACTCACGCCTGCCACCGGCCTGGCTGCCCGAGGGCCGCGCCACCTACCTGCTGGGCACCGATGACCAGGGCCGCGACATCCTGTCGTCGCTGATGTACGGAGCGCGCATCTCACTGCTGGTGGGGTTCGCGTCGGTGCTGGTGTCGATGGTGGTCGGCGTCGCGCTCGGCCTGTTGTCGGGTTACGTGGGCGGCAAGACCGATGGCTTCCTGATGCGGGTGTGCGACGTGATGCTGTCGTTCCCGGCAATCCTGGTGGCGTTGCTGATCGATGGCATCGGCCGGGCGCTGTTTCCAGAGTCGCACGACGCGCTGGCGTATGTGGTTTTGATCGTGGCGATCTCGCTGACCGGTTGGGTGCCGTATGCGCGCACCGTGCGCGGCAGCGCGATGGTCGAGCGGCAGAAGGAATATGTGCAGGCCGCGCGCGTCATCGGCGTGGCGCCGCTGCGCATCATGCGGCGCCATGTGCTGCCTAATGTGATGGGGCCAGTGATGGTGCTGGCGACCTTGCAGGTGGCCACCGCCATCCTGATCGAGGCGACCTTGTCGTTCCTCGGTGTGGGCGTGCCGCCGACCTCACCGTCGCTGGGCACGCTGATCCGTGTCGGCAACGACTTCCTGTTCTCCGGCGAGTGGTGGATCACCGTGTTCCCCGGCGCGATGCTGGTGCTGATTGCGCTAAGTGTGAACTTGCTGGGCGACTGGCTGCGTGATGCGTTGAACCCAGGTTCGCGCTGAGATGAACGACCTGCTCGAAGTCGATCGGCTCTGCATCGAATTCACCACGCGCCACGGCAGCCTGCGCGCGCTGTCTGATGTGTCGTTCGGCATTGCGCCGGGCGAGGTGCTGGGCATCGTCGGTGAATCCGGTGCCGGCAAATCGCTGACCGGTGCGGCCATCATCGGCTTGCTGCAGCCGCCTGGTCGCATCAGCGGTGGGCGCATCGTCTACGACGGCCAGCGCATCGACAACCTGCCTGGCGACACCATGCGCCGTCTGCGCGGCCGCCAGATCGGCAGCATCTTCCAGGATCCGATGACGGCGCTGAACCCGCTGCTGACGATCGGCCATCAACTCGTCGAGACGATACGCACGCACCTGCCGCTGAGCGAGGCCGAGGCGGTGGCTCGCGCAGTGAGCCTGTTGGAGGAGACCGGCATCACCGGCGCGGCGCAGCGGCTCGCGCAGTACCCGCATCAGTTCTCGGGCGGCATGCGGCAGCGAGTCGTCATCGCGCTGGCTCTGGCGGCTGGGCCGCGGTTGCTGATCGCCGACGAGCCGACCACCGCGCTTGATGTGTCGGTGCAGGCGCAGGTGATCGCGCTGCTGAAGCGGCTGTGCCGTGAGCGCGGCATGGCGGTGATGCTCATCACGCACGACATGGGCGTGATCGCCGAAGCCTGCGACCGTGTCGCGGTGATGTACGCCGGTCGCATCGTCGAGATCGGGCCGGTGCGTGGGGTGATTCACACGCCTGCGCATCCGTACACCGTCGGGCTGATGGGCGCGATCCCGGCGATGAGCGGCGAGCGCGAACGGCTGCTGCAGATCGATGGCGCGATGCCGCGCCTGGGCGAGATTCCCGAGGGCTGCGCCTTCCACCCACGCTGCCCGCAGGCCTGGGCACATTGCCGCGGCGAACGGCCCGAACTGATGACCGTCGGCGCGAGCCGCGCGGCGTGCTGGCTGCACGATGTGGGGTCGCCGCGATGACGCCGCCTGTGGCCTCGCCGCTGGTCGAAGTGCGTGACCTGAGCAAGACCTTCGATGTGTCGGCGCCGTGGCTGGCGCGCGTGATCGAGCGCCGCGCGCCGCAGTTCGTGCGCGCGGTCGATGGCGTCAGCTTCAGCATTCCGCGCGGGCAGACGCTGGGGCTGGTCGGCGAATCGGGCTGCGGCAAGAGCACCGTGGCGCGCCTGCTGGTCGGCCTGCACACACCGACCGCGGGCGAGATGCGCCTTGACGGCATCGACATGACGCAGGCTTTCGCCTCCGGGCAGGCCGGTGCGCTGCGCAGGCGCTTGCAGATGATCTTCCAGGACCCGTAC
>JANPNF010000041.1:0-11905 GCA_031427315.1 Burkholderiales bacterium
GCACTGCCAGTTGGGTGTGACCAGGCAAAAGCTGTCCCAACGCTGCGTGCGCCAGGTGTGCACCGGCGAGCGCTTTTCAAGCACGAGGTGATCGATGCCGCGCCGCTTCAAAAAATAGCCAAGTGATAGGCCGGCCTGCCCGGCGCCGACGATGACCACGCTGTGGTGTTCAGCAGTGGGCGTGGATGCAGACATCGGACTTCCTTTCGCGCTGTCGCGCAGCATGCTCATTCTTCGAAAGCCAGTACCTCGACCTGCGCGTCGGGCTGCGTGGCGAAGCGGGCGGCGGTGTGCTCGATGCGGCCCAACTGATCCATCGCCTGCAAACAGGCGAAGCCGTACTTGGCCCGCACCCGTTCCGAGGCGATGTTCAGTGCCTCGCGCACCTGCTTCATGAACAGCGTCAGCGGGTAGGTGGTGCCGGGCCGGAAATAGTCTTTGATGACCAACGATGGCGAGTAGCAGCGCGTCTCGCTGTCGTCGGGCCAGCGCAACTGGAAATGCATCGCGGGCATCGAAAAACTCCGGTTTCGAAAGGGGGATGTCAGACGGGCAACGCAGCCAAAGGCCGCGTCTGCGCCGCATGGGTGCGGTACAGCGCGACGTGTCGTGCCGCGCTGGCACGCCAGTTGTGGCGCAGACAGACCTCGGGCGTGTGGTGCGCCAGCGCGGCGCTGCGCTCGGGCGCCAATGCGCGGCGCATCGCGTCGGCGATTGAGAGCGCATCGAGTGGGTCGCACCAGCAACAGTCGGCATCGCCCAGGTGTTCGGTGAATGGCGCGATGGCGGAGGCGACCGCTGGCGTGCCGCAGGCCAGCGCCTCCAGAACCACCAGGCCGAAGCCTTCGCAAAGCGAGGGCATCACCAGCGCGTCGGCGGCGCGGTAGAGCGCCGGCATGTGGTCGTCGGCAACGGTGCCGGTCAGCACGATGTCCTGGCCCGGGCCGACGTTGAGCCCGCTGTCAGCCAGGAGCGTGTTGAATGCAGCGACGCAGGCGTCGTGGTTCAGCAGGCTGGCGCCACCAACGATGACCCATTGCGCACTCGGCATCTGCGCACGCAGCGCGATGAACGCGTCGAGCAGCCGCACGGTGTTCTTGCGCGCTTCGATGCCGCCGACCGACAAAAACACCGGCGCGCCGTCGCGCGCACCGCTGCGCAGTCCATAGCGCTTCGCAACCTGCGCATCGCTTGCATCGGTCTGCCGCGTGTAGCGCTGACAGTCGATGCCGTTGTGCACCAGCGCAGCGGCGATGCCGTGGTCGCGTTGCAGCACATCGCACCACAACTGGCTGACGCACAGCACCTGCCGCGCCGCGTCGAAGCCGCGCTGTTGGCGTGCCGTCAGCCGGAAATCGTCGAACGTGTCGAGGTGGTGAACCGTGCGCATGAAGCCGTCGATCAGCCCGCGCTCGCGCATCGTTGCCAGCGCGTTGGCGCCGATCGGGTCCTGCGCGTGCAGCACGTCGAAACTGAGGTGCTGCAGCCGGCGTTCGAGGTAGCGCTCGCAGGCGTAAATGCGCGCGCTCACCGTGGCTAACAGCTCCTGCGGTTCAGCCGGCTTTGCAGGCGTCGGTATCGGCAGCAGATTCAACTCACAGCGTACCGGCCGGAACATCGTCTGGCCCGGCAGTGCCGGCGCTATCACCGTGACCTCGTGGCCGGCGTCGTGTAGCGCATGCGCCAGCTCCAGCGTATGCACGACGCCGCCGCGCGGGTTCACCGAGTGGGTCAGCAGCCCGATGCGCAGGGGCCGGCCGCTGACGGCGGTGCCGCTGTGTTCACGCATGCGCAGCTTCCGCGGCGCGCTGCGGCAGGATCAACGCTTGCGTGGACACATCCCACAGCAGCGAGGTCTCGTCGCGGCGGCGCAGCCACACCTGAGGATCACGCGTCACGGTGCCGACGACAGCATTAGCAATGCCCCGCGCGGCAAAGCGCTGCCGCACCGCATCGACCTGCTCCGGCCTCACACTCAGCACGAAGCCGTAGCTCGGAAACGCCTGTAGCCAGCGCAGCAGTGATGCATCGACGGTCATCGTTTGCGGCGCGTTGAAATCAGGGTGCGGAATCGCATCGACGTCGATCACCGCGCCGACCTGCGAGCATTCGAGCAGCATCAGCGTGGTGCCGATCGCACCGGCCATGCTGATGTCCTTGGCGGCGTCGCACAGGCCGTCCTCGGCCAGCTGCGGCAGCACCTCCAGATCGGCCCGCAGCCGCTGCGCCGGTGCACGGGTCGAGGCGTTCCAGTACGGATGCGGTTCTTCGTAGGCCCCGCGCAGATCGATCGCCATCACCAGACGGTCACCCGGCCGCGCATTGAAGCTGGTCAACAGCTTCTTGGCTCGGCCGACGATGGCCACGGCGAGTTGACCGTGGGCGCTTTGCTGGTTGGTGTGGCCGCCGACGATCGGCACGCTGTAGCGTTGGGAGGCGGCGCAGAGGCCTTCGAGCAGCGGCCGTGACGACTCGCTGGCCCGGCTCCACAGCGCATCGACCACCGCGATCGGCCTGCCTCCCATTGCATAGATGTCGCTGACGTTGACCATCACGCCGCAGTAGCCGGCAAACCAGGGCAGGCGGGCGACAAAGTCTTCGACAAAGCCTTCGATCGCAAACAGCAGAAAGCCGTCGCCGTTGGGAATGGCCGCGCAGTCGTCGCCGATCGGCACCGCTTCAACCTCGCCCTTCGCCGCTGCAGGAAATGCATTCTGCAGCAGGCCGACCACGTCCGAGATGTCGAGCTTGTGCGTCAGACCGCGGCCACGCAACAGGGCGGCGGTGAGGTCGTCGAGCGACAGCCCATCGATCACCGGCAAAGCCTGTCGCGTCACGCCGGGCTCCGACTTGTCGCCACGCTCTGCGTGGAAAACCCCCACAGCGGGTCGTGGCACGGCGGGTAGTGATCCAGGTCGGCCTGCATCAGCGCATGCGGCCGCCCGTGCAGCGTTTCCTCTTTAAGCAGTCGCCAGTGCAGGCGCCGGAACAGCGGGACGTTCTGGCTTTGCACATGGGCGAGAAAGACGCTGGCGCCTCCCGCATGCGCACTCGATACCGCCAGCCGGATCAGCGTCGCGCCCAGCTTGCCCTGCTGCCGAAACGCCGGCTGCACCGCCAACCGCGAGCCCCACCACAGGCCGGGTTCGTCGCCGTCGGGTTGCGTGTGGATGCGCACCGTACCGACCACCTGGTCGGGTTGACCACCCACCTGCGATACCGCGACCAGCGGCTGCGCGTGGGCATCGATCGCATCGGTGTCGTCACCCGCGAAGACGCCTTGCTCGATGCAAAACACTGCGCGCCGCAGCTTGCGCGCCTCGTTGCGTTCCCAGGCGCCGTCGGCCCACTTGACTCGGTAGTCGCAGGGCACGAACGCGTGGGTTTCTTCGCAGATCCGGTCCAAAGTCAGCATGGGGTTGCTCCGATGAACTGCCAGTGATTCACGCGGCGGCGGTTTCGTACACCGACAGCGACGAACACGCACCGCACTTGCCGCAGCCCGCCTTGATGTCGCCCGAGCGCAGGCCCGCCGCCGACACCATCGCACCAAGTTGTTCGAGCAGCGGCTTCATGAATTCCGAACTCGGCGCCGGGTGGTCTTCGAGCGGCGTGCCGCTGATCGGCACGAAGGGCACGACGAAGGGATACACCCCGAGCGCGAGCAGCTGCTTTGACATCGACAGGATCGCTTCGGAGGTGTCCCCGAGGCCAGCCAGGATGTAGGTGCTGACCTGCCCGCGGCCGAACACTCTTACCGACGCCTCGAAGGCCTGCAGGTAGCGCGCGATTGGCACGCCCGCCTTGCCCGGCATCACGCGCTCGCGGACTTCGGGTGTCACCGTTTCCAGGTGCATGCCCAGCGTGTCGATGCCCGCATCGCGCATGCGTGGGAACCACAGGTCGTCGGCGGGTGGCTCGCACTGCGCCTGCAGCGGCAGATCGACCGCCGCCTTGATCGCGCGGGCGCTGTCACACAGGACTGCGGCACCGCGGTCGGTGGCGTTCGGCGTGCCGGTGGTCATCACCATGTGCTTCACGCCATCGAGCCGCACCGCGGCGGCAGCCACCTCGGCGAGTTGAGCCGGCGTCTTGTGCGCGATCGTGCGGCCTGCCGCCAGCGACTGACCGATCGCGCAGAACTTGCAGGTCTTCTTGCGGCTCTCGTAGCGGATGCAGTTCTGCAGCACGGTGGTCGCCAGCACATCCGAGCCGTGTAGCGCGGCGATGTGGGAGTACGGAATGCCGTCGGCCGTGCTCAGTTCGTAGAAGCGCGGCGACTTCGGAAATTCAATGCGGGCAATCCGAATCGCGCCACGCATCAGCGCGCTGCGGCCCTGCGCATCGGGCGCCATGGCCACAAACGGCGAGTTCCACGCGTTGGCGGTGTGCACCGGCACCATGATCGTGTGGCCATCCACGGTGACGGCCTTGTGATCCGACGGTCCCGCGCCGCCCTTGCGGCTTGCCACGCCGCCATTCGCCGCAGTCGGGTCGGCCAGGCGCAGACCGAACGATTGCAGCTCGGTCATCAGCTGCCGACTGGCGGCCGATGGCGCGCGGCTCAAAGGCCTCGAACTCATGCCATCCCCTTGACCGCAGGGTCGCTGTCCGACGTCCACAGCGAGGGTTGATCGTCGCTGCTCGCCGTCGAAAGCGTGTCCGAAACGCGCATCGAGCGCATCGCCGCCACCGGCTGGTCGTTGATCAGCAGGCTCAGCAGTTCGGGGCGCGCGTAGTGGCCGACCGAATCCATCATCCGCTTGCGCTTGGCGATCAGGCCCATGTCGAGGTCGGCATAGACGATGCCCTCGCCTTCGGTCAGCGGCGTGCACAGGTCCTTGCCCTCGGGCGAGACGATCGCCGTGTGGCAGCCGCCGCGCAGTGCTTTTTGCAGGCCGAGATCGGGCGTGATCGAGGCGATCTGCGCGTCGGTCAGCCAGCCGGTGGCGTTGACGACGAAGCAGCCCGATTCCAGCGCGTGGTGGCGGATCGTCACCGCCATCTGGTCGGCGAAGACCTGGCCCACCATCGAGCCGGGGAACTGCGCGCAATGGATCTCTTCGTGCTGCGCCATCAGCGCATAGCGGGCCAGCGGGTTGTAGTGCTCCCAGCAGGCCAGCGCGCCGATGCGGCCCACCGCGCTGTCGACCACCTTCAGCCCCGCACCGTCGCCCTGGCCCCACACCATGCGCTCGTGATACGTCGGCGTGATCTTGCGACGCTTCAAGATTAGCGCGCCATCGGCGTCGAACACCAGCTGCGTGTTGTAGAGGCTGCCGTGGTCGCGCTCGTTGACGCCCAGCACCACGACGATGCCGCGCGCCTGTGCCCGATCGGACACTGCCTGCGTTACCGGGCCGGGCACCACCACCGCATGTTCCATCAGCTGCAGGTGCGGCGCGCCCTGCAGCACCGGTGGCAGCACGAAGGAGAAGTACGGGTAATACGGGACGAAGGTTTCGGGAAACACCACCAGCTGCGCGCCCTTGTCCGCCGCCTCGTCGATTGCCCCCAGCACCCGTTCGAGCGTGCCCGCCGGCCGCACGAGATCGGGTGCGATCTGAACGGCCGCTGCGCGGACGACGACAGGCGCGCTGCTCATGGTGTTCGCCCGCAATTTGTCACGAGGTCACAGCGTCCAGGTGTCGAGGATGAACGCGTTGGCTTTGCGGTGCAGCAAGATGATGTCCAACACATCCAGCGGGTTGACCCCGCGCACGCCTTCGATCAGCGCGCCTTCGCCGTGGCCGTACAGCGCCTGCAGCGCGAAGCGGCAGGCGTAGACCTTGCCGCCTTCGGCCATGAACTTGGTCAGCGTGTTGTTGAAGTTGCCGTGGCCGGGGAAGGCCTCGTCGCCCAACTTCGGGAAGCCGCGCTGCACACCCAGCGTGACGCCCGGGCCGTACAGCAGGATCGAGGTCTCGAAGCCCTTGCGCTGCAGGCGGGTGGCTTGCAGCATGTTGACGAAACCGATCGAGCCTTCAAAGGCGACGGTGTGGAAGGTGACCAGCGCCTTCTCGCCCGGTTCGGCTTTCACATCCTCGAAGACCTTCTCTTCGTAGTCGACGAGGAAATCGCCCTTGGCGTTGGCGGGTTGGGTGACTTTGGGCATGGGAGTTCTCCGCAAGTTGGGTGCAGCGCAAGCATTGCGCGCTGCCTGCCCAGTGCATGCGCCGTGCCATCAGTCAGGGTGACCAAAGCGATCAACTTGCGATCAAGTCGCAGGGGTGCCCGCCAGCGGCCGACTATTCTTTGCGATACAGCCCGGTGCATTCCCAAGGCCGTGGCCTTGGCGCGGATAGCCGCACCATCGCAGGGCCGTGGTCTGCAATCAACGCATCCGATCAAGTGACGCAAATGCACCAGCTGCGGGCGAAGTGCGCCGCATCATTCGGCCCGAGGTGGCACGGACGATGCGATCAATCATCGCCATGCCTTGCCATCAATTTCCGTTGCGATCATGAACAAGCCGACCAGCCACTGGCTGCGGCGCATGCAGGCGCGTGACCAGCCGGCCTACCTGCAGATCGCCGACCTGATCGCCGAAGACCTGCGCACCGGACGGCTGGCCGCCCGCGACCGGTTGCCCACGCTGCGTGAACTGGCGAGCGACCTCGGCCTGAACTACACGACCGTGGCGAGGGCCTATGCCGAGGCGCGCAAGCGTGGGCTGATCACCTCGCGCCCCGGCATGGGCACGACGGTGCGAGGCTCGTCGCCCACGCTGCCGTTGCGTGGCGGCAGTGCGGCTGAGATGACGATGAACCTGCCGCCCGAGCCGCAGGATCCGGCACTGCTGGCACGCATGCGCGCCAGCGCGGCCGAGGTGCTGGCCCATTCCGACCTGAACGCGCTGCTGCGCTACCAGGACTTCGGTGGCGGCCCCGATGACAAGGCCGCCGCGGTGCAGTGGCTGCGCCCCTTGCTGCCCGATTGCGATGCCTCGCGTGTGCTGATCGGCCCAGGCATCCACAGCGTGCTGGCGGCATTGGTGTCTCAGCTGGTGCGGCCCGGCGAGCTGATTTGCGTCGAGGCGCTGACCTATCCCGGCCTGAAGGCGATCGCCACCCAGCTCGGCGTCGTGCTGCATGCGCTGCCGCTGGACGACGACGGCCCCAGCGCTTCGGCCTTCGAGCAGGCCTGCAAGACGCTGAAGCCGAAGGCGCTGTACTGCAACCCGACGATGCTGAACCCGACCACGCTGACGGTGAGCCGCTCGCGCCGCGAAGCGCTCGCCGACATCGCGCTGCGTTACAGCATCCCGATCATTGAGGACGACGCCTACGGCATGCTGCCGCGCACCGCTGCGCGACCGCTGGCTCTGTTGGCGCCCGATCTCACGTACTACGTCAGTGGCTTGAGCAAATGCCTGGGCGCCGGGTTGCGCACCGCCTTCGTCTGCTCACCAAACGAGCGGCAGTCGCAGCGCCTCGCCGGTGCGCTGCGCGCGACCACGGTGATGGCTTCGCCGATTACCAACGCGGTGGCCTCCCGCTGGATCCTTGACGGCACTGCCGATGCCGTGCTTCAGTTCATCCGCACCGAATCGACGGCGCGGCAGGCGCTGGCCGCTCGTTACCTGGCACACCATGAGATCCAGGCCCAACCCGAGGCCTTCCACCTGTGGCTGCCGGTCGCGTCTACCTGGGGCGTGGTTGAGTACGCCTCGTTTCTGCGTAGCCAGGGTGTGGCGGTGGTGGCCAGTGCTGCGTTCTCGACCGACGGCGATCCACCCGACGCGGTGCGCATCTGCCTGGGCGGTGCGCTCACCCGCGGCGACTGCGACGCCGCGCTGCGCCTGATTGCCGGTACGCTGGATTACCCACAGCATCCGCATGCAACGGTGATGTGAGCGCGGTTAGGCCCGCATCAGCCGGTCTTCGCCGCGCTCAACAACTGATCCAGCGCCTGCGCCAGTTCGCCGCGCTGCAGCGGCTTGGCCAGCACGCGGGTGACGCCGACTGCGGCGGCGCGGGCGGCCAGTTGCGGGCCGCCGTAGCCGCTGACCAGCAGCACCGGCAGCTGTGGCGCGAAGGCGCGCAGCGCTTCGGTGAGTTGGGTGCCGGTGAGTGCGGGCATCACCTCGTCGGTCAGCAGTGCGTCGTAGCGGCCGGGCTCGCTGCGCAAGGCTTCCAGCGCGGCGTTTGGGTCGGTGTAGCCGATGGGCTCGTAGCCGAGCTCGGCCAGCAGTTCCTCGGCCAGCTCGATCAGCGCTGGTTCGTCGTCGACGACCATCAAGGTCTGCCCGCGGCCGGTCGGTGTGTCGGCCGGTGCTGCTGGCTCGGGCGCCAGTGCATCGTGTGACTCGGGCAGGTACAGCGTGAAGCGCGCACCGGCGCCTGGTGTTCCCGGCGTGCTCTTTACATCGATCGCGCCGCCGAATTCAGCCACCACGCCATGCACCACCGCCAGGCCGAGGCCGGTGCCGGCGTGCTCGCGGCGGGTGGTGAAGAACGGTTCGAACAAGTGATTCATCACGTCGGCGGAGATGCCTGCGCCTTCGTCGGCCACGCTCAGGGCCAGGTAGTTGCCGGGGTCAAGCTGACCGTGCGACACCGCCTGTGCGTCGCGCACCGCATGGCGTGTGGTGGAAACCGTCAGCGTGCCGCCCCCGGGCATGGCCTGCATCGCGTTCGTGCACAGGTTCATCACCGCTTCGAACACCTGCGTGGCATCGCCACGCAGGCGCAGGTCGTGTGCATCGAAACGGCTCTCCAGCACCACGCCGTGGCGCAATGAGGCGGCCAGCAAACCCAGCACCTCGTCGATGATGGGCTGAACTTCAAACACCGTCGCACTGCGCGCACCGCTGCGGCTGAACGACAGGATGCGTTCGACCAGCGACTTGCCGCGCAGCGCGGCGCGCAGCACCTGGTCGAGCTGGCGCGCCTGACGGCTGCCGTCGGCGGCGCCCTGTCGTGCCATCTCGGCATAGCCCAGCACGGCGGCCAGCACGTTGTTGAAATCGTGGGCCACGCCGCCCGCCAGCGTGCCGAGTGATTCGAGCTTGTTGGTGCGCGACAGCTGGGTCTGCAAGGCCGTCTGCGAATCCTGCCGGCGCTGCTCAGCCCGCGCGATGCGGTGGGCCGCGGCCGCCAGCCCGGCCAGCAGCAGCAGCACGCCTGACGAAGCGAGCCAGGCCACATCACGCCACGACTCCAGCGCGGCTTCCACATCGCGCGTCAGCACCAGCGTCAGCCCGAAGCGCGGCAGCTTGCGTTCGGCGACCAGGCGCTCGCGGCCGTCGCCCGACACCTGCACCTCATGTTGACGATCGAGCCCGGGAGGTCGCAAGGCCTCGGCAACGCCCGCCACGGGCAGGTTCGACAGTGAGCCCGCCAGCCGCACGCCGTCGGCGCGGAACACTGCCATCCGCGCGTCGGTGGTCGGTGCCGCCTTGGAGAACGCGCCGCGCAAAGCCTCGACCGGTAACGCCGCGATCAGCCAGCCGCCGAGGGCGCCTTCGTGATCGTTGTAACGCACCGCCAGTGCCACCGACGGTGCGCCGGTGGCGACGTCCGGAAACGGCAGACTCAGCGCGGTGTCGGTGTCGCTGAGCGTCGGCAGGCCGGGCACGAAACTGCCTGGGTTCGGCGCCAACGCCGGGCTCGAAGCGGCGAGAAGCTGGCCGCCCCGGTCGATGACCCACAGCTGGCTGGCCAGCGCCAGCTTCAGATCGTGCGGGTAGCGCCTGCCGGCGAGTTCGTCGGTCTCGGGCAGCAACTCGCCGATGCGCAGCTCCAGCCGCACCGCCTGCAGGCCGATCTCGACACTCTCCAACCCGCGCGCGAGCTCGTCGGCCAGCGCCAGCGACAGCACCGACAGCTCGCGCGTCTGGCTGGTCAGCGCTTCGCGGCGCAGGTGCCACAGGCTGGCGGCGGTGACGGTGATCAAAGACAGCGCAGACAGCCCGGCGACAAGCCAGATGCGGGGCAGGGCAAGGCGGTGGGGAAGGCTGTCAGTCATCAGAGAGCGGGCCATCGATGTGGATACTGGCGACTGATGTCGCGGGCGGCTGGCAGGGCTGCGAGGTGCACCGGTGCGGCCACGCTACGATCCTTTGCGTTGCATTCCCGACGCGGCACAGCCCCAAATTCATGACCCTCAACACGGCTCCGCACATCCTCGTCATCGATGACGATTCCAGTATCCGCGATCTGGTCCGCGAATACCTCGAGGACAACGACATGCGCGTCAGCGTCCGCGCCTCAGGCCAGGATCTGTTCGCGCTGATCGACAGCGAGGCGATCGATCTGGTGCTGCTGGACCTGAAGTTGCCCGGGGAAGACGGCATGCAACTCACCCGGCGGCTGCGGGAGCGCGCCACGGTGCCGATCGTGCTGCTGACCGGCCGCAACGAAGAGGCCGACCGTGTGATGGGCCTCGAACTCGGCGCCGATGACTACGTGACCAAGCCGTTCAGCCCGCGCGAACTGCTGGCCCGGGTGCGCGCGGTGCTGCGTCGATATCAGGTGCAGGCCACGCTGCCCGAGCGCGACAACACACGGCGGGCGTTTCGCTTCTCGGGCTGGGAGCTGAATTTGCGCACCCGGCGCCTGATCTCGCCTGCGGGTGTCGCCGTCGAGTTGTCGAACGGAGAGTTGAGCCTTTTGACCGCACTGTGCAGTGCGCCGCGCCGGGCGCTGTCGCGCGACCAGTTGCTGTCGATGTCGCGCTTGCATGAAGCCGAGGTCTATGACCGCACGATCGACGTGCAGATCCTGCGGTTGCGCCGCAAGATCGAAGCCGACCCGTCGCGCCCGGTGATGATCGTCACCGCGCGCGGGGCAGGCTACCAACTGGTCAGTGACGTCGAAACTTTGTACTGACGACTGAAGGCGCGCGCCTTTCAGCGCGTGCTCAGCTTCAACCCAGCCGCACCGGCACGTAGATCTTGATCTCGCCGCGCTGCACCAGCAAGGCCGCCGACTTGTCTGACTTTGCAGCCGCCTCGCGTGCCTCATCGACGCTACCGACGGCCTTGCCGTTCACGGCCAGCAACACGTCGCCGGGTTGGATGCCTGCGAGCTGGCTTGCGCCAGTGACGCCTTCGATCACCAGGCCACTGGCCAGACCAGACTCGCGCTTCTCCTCGGGCTGCAGTGGCCGCAACGCGAGGCCGAGGCGGCCGCGTGGTGCGGTTGCCTCCGATTTCGCCTTGGCGACCTTGGCATCAGGCTTCGCATCGGCCAGTGTCGCCGTCACGGTGCGCTGTGCGCCCTGGCGCCACAGCTGCAGGCGCAGCTTGTCGCCTGGCAATGCCATGCCGACGATTGCCGGGAGATCGACAGAGTCGACGATCGGCGTGCCGTTGACGGCCAGCACCACGTCACCCGACTCGATGCCCGCTTTCGCCGCCGGGCTGTTCGGATCGACATTGGCAACCAGCGCGCCCTCGGGCCGCGGCAGCTTGAACGATTCGGCCAATGTCTGGTTTACCTCCTGCACCGCCACGCCCAGCCGTGCGTGGCGCACCTTGCCGGTGTCGAGCACCTGGCGTTCGACGTGCCGTGCCACGTCGATGGGAATCGCGAACGACACACCCTGATAGCCGCCGGAGCGCGAGTAGATCTGCGAGTTGATGCCGATCACTTCGCCGCGCGTGTTGAACAGCGGGCCACCGGAGTTGCCGGGGTTCACCGCCACGTCGGTCTGGATGAAGGGCACCGCGCTGTCGTCGTGCAGGGAGCGGCCCACCGCACTGACGACGCCGGCGGTCACGGTGTTCTCGAAGCCGAAGGGCGAACCGATGGCCAGCACCCATTCACCGACCTGCGGCTGCTGCTTCGCTGGCGCGAACACCACGGTTGGCAAGTCTTTCGCGTCGATCTTCAGCACCGCGATGTCGGTCTTCGGGTCGGCGCCGATCACCTTGGCGCGGAACTCGCGGCGATCAGTCAGT